>JAFTPY010000024.1 GCA_017463035.1 Lachnospiraceae bacterium | reverse complement strand
TCTAAAGATACGGAATTCACCAGTGCACGTCCCGGATACATCCGTAACGCCGCCTCCATTACTTCCGCATCACTGGTATCGATAGAAAGCGGAAGATTCGTTGCCTGACAAACTTCCTCTATGATACGGCACATCATTTCCTTCTCGTCAATGCCGCCCATGCCAACATTTACATCCAGAATTGCCGCTCCGTTTTCCTCCTGCTCTCTGGCAAAATCCACTGCCATGGAAGTGTCTCCGGCCCGTAAGGTCTCCTGGAACTTCTTTTTCCCGGTCGGGTTAATCCGCTCTCCCACCGCCAAAAAGGAACCGTCCAAATCCACATATACCGCACGGCGTTCGTTGGTCAACGCCCGTACCTGCTCCGTAGAAATGTGAGGAGGATATACCTTTCCCAAGGTATCATATAAATAGGCAATATGGTCCGGTGTAGTTCCGCAACAACCGCCCAGGATTCCTGCACCGGCCTCCACCAACAGCTTCATTTCCTTCGCAAAGGTCTCCGGCGTCTGGTCATACACCGTTTCTCCGTCAACCAGCTTCGGCATCCCGGCATTCGGCTTTGCAATGACAGGAACATTGGCCACAGCTTTCATTCTGCGTACGATTTCCAGACACTTTTCCGGTCCCGCACCACAGTTTATGCCGACCGCATCCGCGCCCAGTCCCTGAAGTACCAACATGGCCGTTTCCGGCTCTGTACCGTAAAGGGTATGGGCCGTCTCATCGAAGGTCATGGTCACCATCACCGGCAAATCACAAACCTCTCCCGCCGCAATCAGGGCCGCACGGGTTTCCTGCAGGCTCATCATAGTTTCGATAACAAACAAGTCTACACCGGCCTGTACCAAAATACGCATCTGCTCCTTATATACCTCAACAGCCTCCTCAAAAGAAAGAGGTCCTAAAGGCTGCAACAGCTTTCCCGTCATGGTCACATCGCCCGCAATAAACGGAATAAACTCCGCATTACGCTTTTCCACCATATACTCTCCGACCGCGCGCTTACTTAAGCCCACGAGCTCCCGGTTCAGTTCTTCGATACGGTCTTCCAGACCGTACTCCGCCAGCTTGATCCGGTTTGCGGAAAAGGTCGGTGCATAAATAATATCCGTCCCCCGATGCAAATAACTCTTTTGCAACTGCACCAGACTATCCGGATGCTCCATAATCCACTGCTCCGGACATACTCCCGTCGGCATACCTGCCTTTTGCAAATTACTGCCTGTAGCTCCGTCCAAAAACATAAGGCGGCTTTCCGCCAATTCTCTGAATTCCTGCTTCGTCATCACACACACCGCCTAAATTAAATTCTTAATACTATCACAAATACGCTTTGCCACCACCGGATTATTCATGGTATACACATGAATTCCCTCCGCATCGTGGGCCACCAAATCCACAATCTGGTTTACCGCATAAATCATTCCCGCATCAAACAATGCATCCTTATCAAACTCGTACTTTTGTAAAATCCGCTTAAACTTCTCCGGAAGAGATGCTCCGCAAAGAGTCACCATCCGCTCAATCTGCGCCCGGTTAATTACCGGCATGATTCCTGCGGAAACCGGAGCCTTAATATCCGCAATCCGCATATTTTCTCTGAATTTGTAATACAACTCATTATCAAAGAAAAGCTGGGAAATCAAAAACTCCGCTCCCGCTTCGGTTTTCTTCTTTAAATTATGTAAGTCCGTTACCTTATCGGCCGCCTCGGTATGCCCCTCCGGATAACAGGCTCCCGCCACACAAAGACTACTGCGTTGTTCCCGTAAAAAAGATACCAACTCCGAAGCATAGAAGAACTCCTCCTTCGGCGGAATGTCAGGATTCTTATCGCCCCGAAGCGCCAACACATTCTCAATCTCTGCTTCTGCCAGTTCATCCGCAAAGGCCAGAATCTCATCCTTTGTATAGTTGATGCAGGTCAGATGCACCACCGGCTCGATGCCATACTCTTTTTTTATCTTCTTTGCCAGTCCCACCGTCAGACTATTGGTGGCGGAACCGCCCGCACCGAAAGTCACACTGATAAAGTCCGGCTTCAAACCGCAAAGCACTTCTAAAGTCTCATCAATGCTCTTTAAGGTCGTATCCCGCTTCGGCGGAAAAATTTCAAAAGAAAGTACTGTTTTTTTCTGTTGATACACTTCGCTGAGTCTCATATTATTCTCTCCGTTTCTGTAGTCTTATTGTTTTCTCTTCCTCCATCTTTCTTCCAACTCTGACAGAGAATGCGCGTCATACCCATACAGGCAAAGTTCCTCCGGCACCATATCCCAAAACGGTTTCCAATACTGATTTTTACGTTCCATGGAAGAATAGTTCTTTTCCAGATATATCCCTCTTTCCTCTGCCGCTCCAACCAACGTTTTGCTCCTATGCTCCAGCTCCCCGTTCCAAGCCTTACAACGCCGAAATGCCCGGTCCGGATGTGCAATCACATCAAACAATCCTGTTTCCGTTCCTGCAACCATAGCTTCAAACAGACCTTCAAACTCCCTCGATTTATCCGGTTCCAGATAGCTCCACACACCATCCGGACTTTCATAAAAGTGCTGCCCCAGAATCAAAATATCCAGCGAAGCATTCCCTTTCAATTCCTCATAATAGCCTTTAAAACCCGGAAGAAATTCCGCTTCCAATCCTATTAAAATCTCAATTCGATTCTCATATTCCGAACGTAAGTCTTTTAGTGACTTGAAATATTCTTCCAGCTGATTCATATCCATTCGGTTGCGAAAGAAATCACCCGGAAACGGACAATGGTCTGTAAATACGATTCGATCCGCTCCTAATGTCACTGCCTTATTCACATACTCCCTATCACTTTCTTCTCCGGCATGTTTACATCTCCGGGTATGCACATGAAATATCTCATTTCGTATTGGTTTGTACATAACGCCTCCTTTGCACACCACTGATACAGAACCTCGCTCCGTCACCTTTTTCCGTCCTTCCAAACCCTCAACCGCAACACCGGCTTATACAACAGCGCTGCCAGAACAATCTTCACAATATCAAAGGGAAGAAAGGGCAACACACAGGCTGCCACCGCATCCCGGAAAGTTGCTCCCTCTCCGTAGACAAAACAAAACCACAACGTTCCTGTTATATATAAAGCAAGCGTTCCCGCAATCATTCCGGTTACAAAAAACGTAATTCCTTTTTTCCTTCCCTTTTTCCTTGAAAATCCTCCTACAATTGCCACACAAAGCAAATAACCAAGCAAAAAACCGCCGGTGGGTCCCAACAACACTCCCGCGCCCGCCGTATAACCCGAAAACACCGGAAGCCCCACAAACCCCATACTCAAGTACAAAAAAACACTGATACAGCCAAGCTTCGGTCCCAATAACATCCCGGTCAGATATAATAGAAAGCTTCCTAATGTGATTCCCACCGGGCTAAAGGGCAAATACAAGGTATGGGGTGCCAGAATACACAGAACCGCAGTATGTAGTGCCGCCATTGTTAATTCTACAATCGTATCCCCGCTATTTTTCTTACTTTTACTCGTTTGGCCTTTTTCACTTTTTGTAATTTCTAATTCTTCACGTGATTTTTCCAAACCTATTCTCCTCTTTTGCCTACAATCGGACACTTACCTCTCCGCTGGAAAGAATCTCTTCCCTGCCGTCACGTCGGATGACCAAATGTCCTTCTTTATCAATATCCGTTACAATAGCCCTATAATCTCCCTCTACTGCCAAAACAGTTACTTCCCTGCCTAAAAGAACGGATCTGCTCTTATACTCTTCCATAAAGACCGCTGTAGAAAGAATTTGATACAATTTATCAAATTCTTCCCACACAGCCGCAATTAAATCCTCTTTTAACACGGTTTGCCCCGTATCTTCCAGACATCCCACAATATCCTTTAATTCCTCCGGTACCGACTGTTTTTTTACATTAATTCCGATACCCAGAACCACATAATCCGGAATATCACTGTTCGGGTTCAAACCGGCTTCTGCCAAAATTCCGCATACTTTTTTCCCGTTCACAAAAATATCGTTGACCCATTTTATCCCTGCCGTCACGTCGCATACCCGCTCAATTGCCCGGGCCACCGCCACCGCTGCACAAGTGGTAATCAGAAGTGCCCGCTCCGCAGGAATTTTCGGACGCAGTATCATACTCATATAAATTCCGCCCTCCGGCGAAAAAAAGCTCCGCCCGAGGCGACCTTTCCCGCCGCTCTGACGTTTTGCCGACACCAGCGTCCCCTCTTCCGCACCCTCTGCGGCAAGCTCCTTCGCCACCCTGTTGGTAGAGTCGGTTTCATCAAGTTCTATTTCCTTCCGTATAAAAGAAGGCTTTCTCAGACAAAGCCCCTCGCGACTCTCCTTCTCTTGCAACGAATTTCTTTCTGTCGACACCGCTCTGCCTCCTTTCTGCCTTCCTCTCTTCGAACCACCCGCAAACATCGTACCATGCAAAGGCCTTTATTGTCAACCGAACCGGGCATCAGAATTTTCTTGCCTTTCTCATAAAAAAAAGCTATACTGAAAACAAAGACTATGTATTTCACAACCAAAGAAAGGAGGTTCCCGTCATGGGACTGTTTCATAATATCTTCGGGTTACCGCAAAGCGCCCAACCGGCCGGAGCCTCCGGTTCCAAACGCGTATCGGGCTCTTCCGGCAAAGATACAATACTCTTAACCAAGGGACAGGTGGTCAAGGGTGAAGTGACGGATTTACGCAGCAATGAAGTCACCATCCGTTTGGAGGACGGGAAAACCCTTCACGCAAAACTAAGTACTGCCATGGACCTTTCCATCGGGCAAAAGGCCGAGTTTTTCGTGCAGGAAACCAATGATGTTCTGATTACACTAAAGCTTCTGTCCGACGGTGACACTTCCTTTGCGGAAGCAGCCATCGATAAAGCCTTGGAAGCCTCCGGATTCCCGAAATCCGCGCATGCCGCCGATATTGTCCGTTCCCTTTTGGATGCGGGGCTTCCGGCAAACAAAGAGATGATTCAGAAAATGATGCAATATTCCGCTTCCAATAAAGATGTGGAGCTTTCTACGCTGACAGCTTTGATGAAACATAACCTGCCGGTGTCTAAGGAAAACGCCGCAGGGTTGCAAGCCTACCGCAATTTTGAACACCGCCTTTTAGGTCAGGCAACCGCCTTAACCTCCGCATTGTCGGAGGCCTTTTCCTACGGTGAAATCCCGGATTCCTTTACGGAACGGCTTCTCACGCAGTTTTTTGGCGAAACCGTAACCCCGGCAGAATCCGGCGAAGTTTTTTTTAATATGCAAACAAACGGTACCACGGATTCCGTGTCCGCCGCAACCGTAACGGAAAACGCACTGTCAAACGTTTCCGACACTTCCGCGGATATCCGTCCGGAACAGGGTAACGCTTCCTTACCGAATACCGAACCCTCTATTTCCGGCACTTCTCCGGAACCTATTTCGGGCACCGCCGAGCAGACTACAGCTCATCACTCCGATGAACACATTCCGTTAAAACAATTGCTTCCGGAGTCACAATATCAGGCAGTAGAAAGGGCTCTTTCCTCCTTATCTGTCGAACTGCCGGAGTATTCCGCAATAAAAAACGGGCTGACCGACGGTTCCCTTACGGCAAATCAACTGTTCTCCGCTCTTTCCTCCGCATCGGCAAAGGGACATGTCGAGCGGATAACCGCATTATTGAAAGAAGAACCTGCTCTTTCGGAACTGTTTAGCAAAACCATACTGAACCGTTTTGTTATGACACCGGAAGACCTGACAAAAGAAAAGGCCGTAGAGGAATTTTACGCCCGTCTCAAAAAAGACCTGGCTGCATTCACTGATACACTTTCCGGGGACACGGCATCTTCTGCCTTAAAAACCGTAGCGGACACCGCATCCAATATGCAGGAAAACATTCAGTTTATGAATACGTTAAACCAGATTTTTCCATATGTACAGCTTCCGTTAAAATTAACAGAGCAACTGACTCACGGGGAACTCTATGTCTATACAAAGAAAAAGGACCTCTCCGCACAAAACAAAGAGGTCAGTATTCTGCTTCATCTGGATATGGATGTTCTCGGGCCTACCGACATCCACCTTTCCATGCTGCAGAAAAATGTTTCCGCAAAGTTCTATTTAAATGAAACCGAAGCGGAGCAGTTAGTATCCGAACAGCTTCCATCCCTTATCGAGGCTTTACAAAAAAAGGGCTATTCCTTAAATGCATCGGTTATGCACCGGGAAAAAGAACCGGACATTGTTACGGATTTTATGGCAGACGGAGAAGCGGTTCCCATGAAACGATTTCGTTTCGATATCCGGGCTTAAATATCAGAACAAAAAAGAGGTTGTTTTGAGTTTCACCCCAAACAACCTCTTCTCTGTTTCATTCTATGATTCTATGTTGTCCTAGCACAACTCCGCTGCCAGTTTCTTTATCATTTCTACCGTTTCATCTTTTACTGCAGACTTCATGGTCACTACCGTCTCCGCAAAGGTGATTTCCTTGCTGTTTGCAAGCTTCTCCTTCATCTGCTTCGCCGTTACCGGAGCCCAGGTACCGTTTTCCATAAAACCGATGGTACGCTTGCAATAGCCTCGTTCCACAAGCTTATCGATAAACTCACGCATCACCGGGTAAATGTCCCCGTTATAAGTCGGCGCCGCCAATACAAGCTTTCCGTA
>JAFTPY010000186.1 GCA_017463035.1 Lachnospiraceae bacterium | reverse complement strand
GTCTTCCTCAAAGTAGCGGGCCAACGGGAACAGTCTGCATAGCCCCGGCCGGTTTCCGTGGATGCGGCAAAGACCGTCCGGTTCCAAAAACGGACAGGAATCGGTCTCTTTAGAAAAGTTAAGGTGGGGAAGTAAAAGTCCCTGTACCGGTGCAAGGGCAATGAGTTCTCTGCTGTAAAGCAGTTCAAAGGAAAGCCCTTCACCTGCGCTCAATTGATATATATCGTAGGGATCCAGGGTAATGGTATCCTCCGCAAAACGACAGCAGGAGGAGTTTCCTGAGCAACCGTCACAGCCCAGCTTTATCAGATCGTTTTTCGTATATAATTTTCCGTCGGAAATCTCTTCTAAATTAACTTTATGTTCCATAATTCAAAAACCTCCGAAATGTTAGAAAAACAGCAAGTAATAGTAGGTCGGCAGAACGTATCGTATTGCCTTTAACCAAGGGAAAAATGCGGTTAAATCCGCAATCACCGGGGTGAAGACAAGGGTGCACAGCAGAACCATCGGAAATGCCGCACAGAGCATGGTGTGATTTCGGATGACCGCGCCCAAAATCGTGTAAAAGAGCAGGAGTGCCGCCAAATAGCATAACAGAGCAATCAGTTCTTTGTACCAGTCGGTGACAGAGCCGCTCAGAGCCAGCCCCAGAAGACAGGAGACTCCAGCCGGCAATAAGTAGGTAAGCTGGGCAATTCGTGGGTAGAGAATGCGCTTTGTACCGTATAATTTGGCATATAGACCGTTCTTTTCGTCCTGATAGGCTGTGAGCTGAGCAAGAAAGCCGCACAGGAGTAAAAAGAGGGAAGCAAGTCCGCGAAACAATGGTGTTGTGGCGGAAGCAATACCGGTTTGTCCGATGGAAAGGGTATCCCCATCGGACACAAATTGAACATCAAATCGGAAAGTGGAATTGTCCGTTAAGTGAGAACGGTAGTGTTCTTCCACATCTTTTTCCGTCACCGGCGGGAGGGAAAAAGTCTCGGCCGCTTGTTCGGTAAACGGAAGGTGACCGGCCTCGGTCAGACTGTCCTGTAAAAGAGAAAGGGAATATTCTTCAAATAAATTGGCATACACCAGCTCGTTTAATATTCCGGTACAGGTGGTGGTTTCGGAAACGTAAACCGTAATCAGGTTTTTCAGATGGCTTCGGTCCAGTTCTTCCCCCAGCTCCTTTTGAAAGAAATAGCCGCATTCCAGTTGGTTACTTTGGACTTGTTTGATTAAGTCCTCCTCCGAAGCAATCAAGGAAAACGTAAACAGGGAATCGGACCCGGAAACCAGTTTTTCACAGACGGTTTGCGCCAAAGGATCCTCCGTAGCAATGCAAAGTCCTACTGCAATACGGGAATCTTCTGTCTTGTCGAAACTGCGGGAAAGCAGAAACAGACAAAGAGGGAACAGGAGCAGTAACAGAAGAAAAGGAATATTCTTCAGAACACGCTTTTGTTGCAGCTTAAGAAAAATACTCAGCTTCATGCGCGTACCTCCTTTCTGCGGAACAGGGATAGGAGAATAAGTAAGCAAAAGAGTATTACGGAATGGAGCAGCGGAAGCAGAATATCCCAAAGCTCCGGTGTGCCGCCGATTGCTTTACGCAGCCCTGTCAGACAGGTACCGAGCGGCAGAAAGGCGGAAATCTGTGAAAAGCTCTTCGGTAAAAAGGCATAAGGAAGAAAGCCTCCCGCAACAAGTATCATAAGCAGTCCGAGGAAGGTTAAGAGCAAAAGTCCCCGGCCTGCATTTTTTGCAAAGGAATAGATAAGCTGTGTAAAAACGGAAAAGCAAAGTGCCATACAAAGCAGTAACAGAACGGTGCTTCCGTTTAAGGTAAAGGTCGGCAGAAGTTTGGATGCAATTCCGCCCAGAAGAAAGGTAAAAATAAGATAAAACAGGAACAACGGAAGGAATAAGGAAAACTCCATGGAAAGAGCCCCCATTCCGTTTCTGCGCAGTTGTTCGGAAAAGGTTTTCGGTGCCGGTGTGCCGAGAAAGCTGCCCATACCGGAGCCGAAGAAAAGCAAAAGACAGAGAAATAAGGTACAGCCGTAGTATTCGATGAAGGAAAGCTCGCCGGTGGCGGTGACGGACTTTACGGAAAAGGCTGTTTCTCTGGAAAGGGCATACTTTAAGTTGGCGGTATTGATATCGTAAAAAATGTCGGATAAATGTTCTTTAAGACCATATTCATAGTAAAGATCGGAAGCAGCGTAGATGCCTGCCTGGGCAGAGCCTAAGGTCAGTGCACCGGCTTCCGCAAATTTTCCGATGAGCAGTGACGGGAAGGAATCGCCGCCCGGAAGGTAAAGCCTTGCCGGAATGTTTTCGGCGTTCAGGATTCCTTCGAACATATTCTGCGGGAAAACCAACGCAGCGCAAACAGTTCCGGCTTTCAGGGCTTCCATAGCTTCGGATTCTTCCATTTTTACAAAGGAAAAGTTACCGGCAGCCTCCGACTCCGTAATCATCGGGAGAATGAAATCCAGATAAGCTTCGGAGTCATGGTTGACCAAAGCTACCGGAGAGAGAACGGTAGCGGTGTTTTGCAGATGCATTTTTTGTGCGAAAAAAACAGCCATACACGCAAGGAAAAGAGGGATGATTGCGCCTGCAATTATCCTCGGAACTGCCCGCAGAGCTCTTTTCAGTTGTAGGAAAAAGAGAACAGACATGGGAGTTCCTCCTTGTGGTATGGCTTTGTATGGTTGTTATTACATTTCGGAATCGAACGCACCCAATAACTTGGAAAGCAACGGATCTTCCTGAAGGTTGGTCATGATTTCTTCGCCGAGAGCGGTGAAATCTTCTTCGCTCATACGGAAGAGGTTGCGTTCCGTAGAGGACGGTGCCGGGATGTCACATTTTGTGATATCTACATATAAATCACCGGAGAGAGAGAGGGAAAGCTCGTCGCCCATATTCAAATCGATGTGGTCATAATCAAAGGAATATTTCTGCCCTTTAACAACATCCTTATATTCGCCTTCGCCGGATAACTTCAATTCGGTGACACCGTTTACCTTTACGCCGAAATCGAAGGAAACTTCGCTTGAATCGGTATAATCCTGTGCGAAAATAATCTCTGCGGTCTGCCCCTGAGCGTTTAAGGAAAGTACCACATCCGTATCGTTTAACGGGTTATCCTTGCCGGTAAAGGTGGCAGTCAGAACAAGACTTTCCGCACCGATGTTGATGCTGCTTTCTGCGCAGCAGATATAGTTGTCCTTGGTTACTGCAACATTAAGTACGACATCACCGATTACATCGGCAAGCTGCTGAATTGTCAGCTTTACATTTAACATATCAAGCTCAGCCTGCTCGGAGTCGCCGGTTGCATCCGTAAGACCCGCGGAAGCATCGTTTGCATACTGCAGTAAGGAAGTGATAAGCGTGGAATAGGCATGCTTCGGAACTGTTACTTTGTAAGCCTTCTTATAGGAAACATCGGAAGAAAAGCTAACGGTTTTCTTGTCTGCTTCTTCTACTAAAATAGCGTCGCAAAAATCCTCATAGGAAGACATCACATTACCTAAATCCACCAGAGAGGACGGTGAAGTAAAGGACTGTATCAGCTCGGAGAACAAGTCCTCCGGAAGCTCAACTCCGTACATGGTAAACAACTGACCAATCATGGAATCAGAGGAAAGATCCTCTTTTAAGGTGGAGAAATCAACAGTCAGGGCACCGTCAATTAACTGCGGAGCAGAAAGGTATACTTTGCTGCCCTGAAGCTGGCCGCCTAAAGAAAGATAGGTGGTGCCGCCGTAGGTAATGTCCATGGTTCCGGCGCTTTTTCGGTTCAAAAGGTCGGAAGCGGAATCAATGCGGAAGCCGAGACCGGACAAAACGCCGGCATACTCGCTGATATCTTTTCCGGAAAGCTCCTGAAGTGTAACGGAGAGACCGGTAGAATATGCTTTATTATCGTTCATGTGAGAATTGATTTCGGAAAAACCGAGAATCGATTCTGACGGATTGTTCGTGACAAAGGTCTTTTCGTAGGCCTCTTCCAGTGCTTCCCGCGGCGTCTTTTTGGAACAGCCCATGCAGCCGAAAAGCAGTGTAAAGACGGTTAAAACGGCAATCAGACGATATGCCTTGTGTGTTTTTGTGTTACGCGTTTGGTTCATTTCCCATTCCTCCTAATATTAAAACTGTTGTATCAGTAAATGCATGTCCTGTGTATCCGGTGCCGGGTGTAACATGCCGTCCTTTAAAATGTATAAAGTATTGCACAGTGAAAACTCGGCTTCTTCGTGGGTAGTAAACAGAACAATTCCCCCGTTTTTTGCAAAAGATTGTAACTGCTCGTGAATTACTTCTTTGCAGGGCATATCCAAGGCGGCGGACGGTTCGTCCAAAATCAGAATCTTAGGACTGTTTTGGAGAACGGACGCAATGCTGACACGTTTTTTTAAACCCTCCGATAATTTTGCAACCGGTACCCGCAGGTAGTCGGTCAACCCCATTTGCAGATATAAGGATTCCGGTGAAACAGCAGAGTTCCGAAGCCACAGTTTCAGATTGTCCCGGACGGAAAGCTCCGGAAGCAACGGATTTAGCTGCGGTACATAGCCGATGATATCGGCCGGAATACTTTTCTTTGAAAACATCGGTGCTCCTTCAAAGGAAATAGTGCCACCGGCGGGACGTCTGACCCCGGCAAGAACGGATAAAAGAGTAGATTTGCCGCATCCGTTTTTGCCTACAATGCCGATAAAGTCTCCCTCCTTGGCTGTGAAGGAAACATCGCGAAGGACTTCTTTTTTTCGGTAAGAAAATGAAATGTGTTCTGCGCAATACATAGGCATCGTCCTTTCCGGCAGGGTCTGCTGCCGCGATCTTTATCTACGTATCAAAGTATACTATGAAATGTATAAAAATGCAAGTTACGCTCCGAATACCTTGACATCCCCGGACTCGTTTAAAATGAAGCAGCCGTAGAAGCCCTGTTCTTCAAGCTTACCGAAGAGCTTGCCTAACTTTTTCGGACGTTCGTAGAGAACAACTTCGTACTCACTGCGAAGCTCGTCCGCCTTAGTAAGTGCAGGAAGAATGTCGGTGGCATCGTAAATTACCGCAACACGCTTCTTGTCGTCCGGAATCTGATAGTTTGCAGCGGTTAAGATGCTGGCAATACGTTCAAAACCGATGGAGAAACCTACTGCAGGAACGGATTCGTTTAAGAATTTACCGATGAGGTTGTCATAACGGCCGCCGCCTGCGATGGAGCTGCCGAAGTCGAGAGACTCGATTTCAAAAATCGTACCGGTGTAGTAGCCCTGACCACGTACCAGAGACTTGTCGTAAACGATGGAGAAGGAATCCCCCGCAAGTTTTGTAACGGTATCGATGATATAACGTAAGCTTTCTACCGGAGCTTTGTCCTCACAGTATTTTTCTGCTTCATCCAAGGTAAACGGAGAGATGCTCATTAAATCGGTAAACCTCTTTACGGTTTCGGTTGAAAAGCCCTTTTCAATCAATTCTGCGGCAACGCCTTCCGCGCCGATTTTGTCCATCTTATCGAATACGATACATACGCTGTCCGCATCTTCCGGAGTAAAGCCTGCGGCATAAATTAAACTCTTTAAGACACGACGGTCGTTAATCTTTACCTTGAAGTTCTTGATGCCTACATTTAAGAGAGCCTTTGCGGTGGTGCTGATAAGCTCGATTTCGCAGTTGACGGAATCGGAGCCTAAAATGTCGATGTCGCACTGTACGAATTGACGAAGACGGCCCTTTTGCGGACGCTCCGCACGGAATACCTGGTCAATCTGGATGCACTTAAACGGCGCAGGAAGATCTGCTCTGTGGCATGCATAATAGCGGGACAGCGGAAGGGTCAAGTCGTAACGAAGACCTAAATCGGAAAGCTCCTTCGGGTTTCCGGTTTCCAGGGCCTTTTCTAACTTGTCGCCGCGCTTTAATACCTTGAACAGCAGGTTAAGGTTTTCACCGCCTTCACTCTTGTCCAGATTCTCGATATCTTCTAAAATCGGTGTGGTAATACGTTCAAAGCCGCAGGAACGGTAAGTCTCTAAAATCTTGCCCTGCAAATAATCGCGGAGCTTGGTTTCCTTCGGTAAATAATCGTTGGTTCCTTTTACGGATGTAATTTTCATGGGTGCCTCCTTTCAAGGAAAATCAAAGCGGAGAAGTCCGTTCTGATTTTGGTTGTTAATAATATCAAGGGACTTACTCCGCTTTGTGCGCCGATGTGCATCCGGCGGAGTGTTTTTTCGTACGGAAAAGAAAAAGAGCCGCGCACCACGCGCGGCCCTTGCTTTATCGTTGCATAAAATTAAGCAATAGAATTTACGGCCTTTGTGATACGGGAAACCTTTCTTGCAGCCGTATTCTTATGGTATACACCCTTTGCAGCAGCCTTGTCGATAGCGACAACAGCTTCCTTAAGAGCGGTAGCAGCAGCAGCCTTATCGCTTGCAGCAACAGCAGCCTCTACCTTCTTTACCAAAGTCTTAATCTTAGACTTAATCATCTTGTTTCTGAGAGTCTTGGTCTCAATAACTAAAATTCTCTTCTTAGCGGACTTAATGTTTGCCATGTGAAAACACCTCCTATGTTTTGGATTCGATGGACGTCCTGCATGTGGACTCCGATTCGCATGATCTTGCTGCCGCGAAGCCGGACACGGACGTTTCGACGGAAGCATACTTCTATATCTTAGTATATTCGATGGATTCTGTCAATACATAATTTTAAAAAAATTACGAAAAATACAATGGGTATAGGATGAATGGGCAAAACATAGAATAGAAGGAGGCAGTGGGATGCAGATAGGCGGACGTACGGATTTGGCGGTGGAGCTCAGGGAAGACTTTGCGGAGGATGACGAAAGAATCAAAGGAGTGACCGTAAAGGAGGAATATCACAGACATCGCAGAGTGCATGTATCTACGGTAAAAATCAAGGATGCATCCGGTGCGGCGGCT
>JAFTPY010000185.1 GCA_017463035.1 Lachnospiraceae bacterium | reverse complement strand
ATGCAGTATGTAGTAATCAGAAGACCAAACCAGCAGGTAGATTTGTTTGGTACGGAAAATGAGGATGCTTCGCTGATGAAGACCATTACTCATGAGCAGTTTCAAAAGATAACAGAATACCTTATAAAAAAGAAAAGCTCATCTCTGTTGGCAATTCAAATATCCTATTATGCAGGATTGCGAATTGGAGAGGTGGCTGGACTTTCTTGGAGCGATGTAAATCTTGAGGAACAGCACTTGACAATCAGACGAAGCTTGAACCGTAACAGTTCAAGGAAGAAGCTGGAGCTGGGAGCAACGAAAAGCAATAAGGTCAGAATTGTAGATTTCGGTGATACGCTCGCTGAAATCTTACGAAAGGCAAAAAAGGAACAGCTTAAGAATCGGTTGCAGTATGGCGAGCTTTACAAGCGGAATTACTACAAGGAAGTAAAGGAAAAGAACAGGATTCACTACGAATTGTATTCATTGGACGGAACGCAGGAAGTGCCGGAGGATTACAAGGAGATTTCCCTTGTGTGTGTAAGAAAAGATGGAATGCATCTAGGAACGGATGCTTTATCTCACATGTGTAGCTCCATAGCAAAGCATGTGAAAGGTCTGGAACATTTCCACTTCCATTTATTAAGACACACATTTACCAGTAATCTGTTAGCAAGCGGTGCACCGCCAAAAGATGTGCAGGAGTTGTTAGGACACTCGGCAGTAAGTACCACAATGAATATCTACGCTCACGCTACAAGAGAAGCCAAGAGGAATTCAGTAAGACTTTTGGATAAAGTAGCTGGGAACGATTAAGACGAAAAAACACTTTTTCCCTTATAATTTCCTCACAAGGGAAAAAATAAGGGAAAAGTGCAAAATACATAGATGTAGATGGGCTGGGATGCCCGAAAATAAAGGAAAGTTGACTTGAGAGGTTTGAAACTTTCAGTTTTACGGATAAGCTGAAAAACGGAGAGGACATTGTCCGAGGCGTTGGAATAGTGTGTTTAAAGAGTACAGAGGAGGAATGTTATCTATGGTAGTACAGGGGATAGAAGTATTGGAGAGAAAGTTCGGGTTTGTTCCGGATTTTCACGATGACCATGTGGAGAGTATTTCGATTACTGCGGACCGGATTGAGATGGTGATTCGGACGGAGGACGGTCCGAGTCGTTTGCAGAAGAGAAACGGAGCACGATTTAAACTTACTTTTCAAGGAGTAGAGGAGTTTTGCCTTAAGGGAGCGATGTACGGAACGGTGAGTATTATTCTGGATTTGCTGTTTTTTGAAAAGCCCGAGGGTGTGGAAGCACGACTGGAGACTTCCTTGGGAACGGAAGGATTCGTTCTGGCAAGAGAGGTCCGGATAGAAGAGGTATAAGTGAGCTGCGGGATAATCGGATGAAGGAAAAAGTGTAAGAGGAAGTACCGAATGTTGTAAAGGACCTTCGGTACTTCTTTTTATCTTAAGAGATAAAAGAGTTGACAAGAGAGGCGAATGTTGTTATAATGAACTTGTGTTCCGAAACATTTGTTTCGAAACGATAGTTTTGAGAAAAGGGGTGATGAGATGCCACCGAAACCGAAGTATACGAGGGAAGAGTTAATCAAAGCAGCTTTGGAATTGACCAGGGAGTGCGGAATTGATGCGGTAGTTGCAAGGAATTTGGGGAATAAACTGGGAGTGGCACCGTCTACGATTTTTACTCATTATGAGAGCGTAGAGGAAATTCGTCAGGCAGTATTAGAGGCGGCGCGTGGTATATATAACGGATATGTAGAAGAAGGTCTTCGGATGACCCCGCCCATGAAAGGGTTTGGGGTACAGTATATCCGGTTTGCCATGGAGGAGCATAACCTGTTTACTCTGTTATTCATGCAGAAGAGAGAAGGCTTTAAGATGGTGGACTTTACTATAACCGAAGGACACTATGAGAGGATTATTCAGGCGGCTCAGACAGACTTTTCGCTGGTGAGGGAGCAGGCAGAGCTTTTGTACCACAATATGTTTACCTATGCTCATGGGATTGCAGCCATGTCCGCTACGGGAGTTTGTAGTTTTTCTATAGAGGAAATTGCGCAAATGTTAGGTATGACCTGCCGAAGCATGTTAATCGGAATGAAGATGCCGCGAGATGAAAGAGAGAAGGCGATGCCGCAGATGGGACGTCCTATGCAGGGTAGCGTAGAGTCCTATATGATGGCTGATGAGAAGAAGAACAAGCAGGATTGATTTTTCGGGAGGGGAGACTGACGATGGAGAATCAATGGATTTATTGCCCGGTGTGCAATAACAAAACCAGGATACAGATTCGGGAAGAGACGGTTATGAAGAGTTTCCCGCTGTTTTGTCCGAAGTGTAAAAAGGAAACGGTAATTGATGTAAAAGAGAATCGCATCGTTATAGTAACAGAGCCAGACGCATAGACGCAGAGCCGATGAACGAGGGTGGAGATTTTTCTGCTTGTTTATCGGCTCTTTTTTTCTGTAGGAGTGATGATATGGAACATTGCAGATTGCAAATAGGATGTTTATTGATTGTTGCGTACATAGGGTTCATTTATTTTCGGGAGTGTAAATCTTTTGGCGGAGGAACTGAGAAAAAGAGGGTATTATAAGGAGGTTTTGACGAAGGATTACATTCTTAATCTTTGTCAGTCGGCACCGATGCATGATATCGGGAAGATTGCGGTTCCGGATGGCATATCAGGTGGCGAGATATCACCATGAAAAATGGAACGGCAAGGGATATCCCGAGGGGCTGAATGCAAGGGAGATACCGTTGTGCGCCAGAATTATGGCAGTGGCAGATGTGTTTGATGCGGTGTCGGAGAAACGGTGTTACAGAGATGCCATACCAGTGGAGCAATGCTTCGCAATTATCCGGGAGGGAAGCGGTCGGGATTTTGACCCGGTGATAGCAGAGGTGTTTTTGGACAGTAGAGAGAAAGTAGAACGGATACATAATGAGATTAATACAAAACAATAGGAGGAATCAATATGGTTGAAAAGAATTCATTTTTAACAGAACACGAAAAGCAGGCGAATAAGTTGGCGGCACAGGTAATGCAGTTTACATTTCTGTTTTTAACACTGGTAATGATTTTAAATCTTGTGGGCGTATTTACGGTGGACAAGGTAGTTATGACGATTGCCTATGTAGTAGGAAGTATTGTACTCATTATTCCGTCGTTTCTGATTATGAAGTTTCAGTTTAACACCGGTGTTGTAAAGTATCTGGTGGTGACCGGCGCGGTGATTTTTGTTACGCTGTTATGCATGACGCTTACTCGCCATGTGGTTGTGTTTTATGTGTATCCGATTGCAATTTCAAGTTTGTACTTTTCCAAAAGGCTGAACGTGGTAGCGACGGCAATGACGGTATTTGGAGTATCGGTGGGTCAGATTGCGGCATTTTTCCTGCCGACGGTACAGGATCGTAATTTTACGAATATGAAGGATGTTCTTATTTTCGGAGTGGTTCCGAGAACATTGATTTTAGTTGCCTTAGCTACTATTTTTACGACACTGGGAACCCGTACCGCTGCAATGCTTTCCAGTCTGATGGGAGCGGAGGCGCAGGAGCGTATTTTAAAGCATATGCAGGAAATGAAGGACAATGCTATGAAAACCTCTGCGGCATTATATGATATGGTTACGGAGCTTTCTGAAATTACGGAAAGCTCTATGCAGGCCAATGAGCTGATTACCCAGGAAAATGACAGTCTTTTGTTAAGTGTTACTGAGAATACGTCTGAGGCAGAGCGTACGAATCAAAGTATGCAGCACATTACGGAAAAGATTATTAATCTAAGTGAGCTGAATCATGAAACAGCTTTACTTACCGGACAGATAGAGCTTAATACCAAAGAGAATCAGGGGCTTATGGAGGAAGCTACGGAGAACATGGAGCAAATCTTTAGGAGTACGGGAGAATGTAAACAAATTATTTCTACGTTGGGCGATGCGTCTCAGGAGATTATGGGAATTGTACAGACCATTACCAGTATTTCATCCAGAACCGGTATCCTGGCTTTGAATGCGTCTATTGAGGCAGCCAGAGCTGGGGAACACGGGAAAGGCTTTGCTGTTGTTGCGGGAGAGATTCAGAAGCTTTCCGAACAAACCAAATCCGCAACGGAGCATATCGGAACCATCGTCCGGGAGGTTGTGGGAAACACGGAACGGGCGGTTGCCTCTATGGAACAGAATGCAGCCTATACCCAACGGGGAATGGAAAGTATCCGTAAGGCAAATGAGTCCGCAACCACAGTTGCGGTTTCTAACGGGGAATTGGTAAAGCAGATTCAGGAAATCGACCGGATGGCAGAACAGATTCGGGAGAGAAGCGGTACGGTTGCGGAAGCAATGAAGAAAATCAGTTACAATACACAGCAGAACTGTTCGGCCGTGGAGCAAATATCTGCCGCAACCCAAGAAAATAGTGCGGGAATGTCCAGTCTTTCCGGGTTTGTGGAGCAAATCAGGGAGAACACAGAGCAGTTAAACGCACTGGTACAGGAGTAGGAAAAGAAAGTTCAGTGATTCGGCAAGAGCAATGAAGATTTCGCAGGAGAAATTTACCGTTTACTACAGTCAGGTATGTCCGTATGTGGAGTACGGGGTGAAGGAAAGTAATAAGAGAGAGAATAAAAGCGAGGTACATAAATGGACATTCAGTTTGAAAAGTTTACGGAAAAGCATATAGACGAAGCGGTAGGGCTTGCCCTTGCGGAGTTTACGGCGGAGCGGGTACATTGTCCGGAGCTGCCGCAGCATAAGTTTGAGGGAAGATTGCGGGAGATACTGTGGTGGCTTAGCGGCCAGTCTTTCGGGAAGGCCGCCGTTTGTCAGGGTAAGCTTATGGGCTACCTTTTGTTTGCGGGACCGTGGGATGGCTTTTTCGGAGACGTGAAGGGT
>JAFTPY010000184.1 GCA_017463035.1 Lachnospiraceae bacterium | reverse complement strand
GGGGATAAATTTTGCGATTGTGTTGTTGCTGCTGGTAAATGCATATAATGACAACATTATTTTAGAGCGTTTACAGGGAATCTGGGCAGAGGATCCGGTAGAGGTGACGGAGGAGTTTGCGGAGGACGGCACATTGGTTCGAACTACCGGCTTGACAGAGTTGTACACCACGGAAGAGGGTGTGGGATTCCGGTACAATGAGGTTAAGGTACAGATAGTGATGAGTGTGGAACGGGGAAAAATCAATGTTTCTGCATTGGGTGAGAACGGGGAGCAGATAGAGGTTGTGAAAAATGCGAACCGGAATGAATACCGGTTTACGCACCCGGCTTTGGCGGATGTAGTACTCTCTACATTACGCAGAAACAGTCAGCCTGCAATGACATTGGAAGCGGACGGAGAATGGAATTTTGTATACAGCGAAGCGAAACGGTGCTATCAATACATTACTGTTTTCCAAGGACCGTCCGATATGATTATGGCGGATGCGGTAGGCTTTGAGAAGCATCAAACGATGTTTTCCAGCCGAGGCTATATCTGGAGTCGTTCCATTCCGCTTTTGAAGGAGCATATTTTCCTGGGATCCGGTCCGGACACCTTTGTGTTTGAGTTCCCGCAGGAGGATTATTTGTGTATGAAGCGTCAGGGCTTTGAGGGTCAGGTTATGACAAAGCCTCATAGCTGGTATCTTCAGGTCGGAGTGCAGACCGGTGTACTGTCGCTGCTTTGTCTGCTTGTTTTCTACGGTTGGTATGCGGTTTGGAGTGTTCGTCTGTATGCGTTCCGAAAGTTGAAAACCCAGAAGGAAGCATTCGGTATGGCAGCCTTTATTGCAAGCATCGGATACATGATTTCCGGTATTTCCAACGACTCCATGGTGGTTACGGCACCGGTATTCTGGTGCATCATCGGTTTGGGCGTGACCGCGAATGTTCTGGTGAATAAAATCCGGAAGACGGAGCAGGAGGAAGCGGAACAGGTGACAGAGTAACAGAGAAATGTTTTTATGTGGCTTAGTACGAGGCCGGGGATTTTCCCCGGCTTTTTTATGTGATAGGAAATTTCGCAATTTCCTATCACACAAAAGCGCTCCGCGGGATGCGCACTCGCGCGATTGGAAGATGTCGCAAGCGACCGCGATCGGCGCGAGAGTTTCGCAAGAGAAACTCTTTGTTCCATGATTCATTAATGATAAGTTCTTTTTTATGACATGAATCTGACATATAGTCGTTTTATACTTAGTATGGTATAATGGATATGTTATACTACAAAATATAGAGAGATACATACGGAGAAAGATACATTAGGATACGGTAATAAAGGAGAGAGTTTCATGAAGCTGCGAAAGGGATGGAAATGCGGGTGCCGGATAATGGCAACACTGTTATGCGTGGGAATATTGTTCGGAAAAACCGTAGGGATGGCACCTGTGATGCCGCAGGCGGCGCAGGAGGGGACGATTATCGCCTCCAGCCTGTATGTGCGGAGCGGTCCGAGTACAAGCTACAGTAAGATAACGGTAAACGGTGAGGATGTGTATTTAACCAAGAGTACCGTAGTGGATATTTTGGATGAGGAAAACGGCTGGTATTATATTCTGGCCACCTTCGGAGGGAAGACGGTTAAGGGATACGTAAGCGGGAAATATGTTTCCGTGGAAGCAACCGTAACTCAGGCACCGACAAAAGCTCCGACGAAGGCACCGACTGCGACGAAGGCGCCGGCTTCCTCAGGGGAGCAGGCTACGGAGTTTTCCGTTCCGGGACAGATTTGGGTCAGTGAGTTAAATATCAGAAAAAGCGCCGGGACTTCCGGGGCTTTGTTGGATACGTTAAAGAGCGGAGCGAAGGTAACGGTTTTGGGACAGACCTATGCCGGGACAGAGAAGTGGTATAAGGTATCCTATCAGTCCGGCGGGGCCACAAAGACCGGTTACGCATACGCACCGTATGTTACCTTAAATGCACCGATTCCGACCGCTACGCCGAAGCCGGTGGCACCTCCGACTCCGACGAGTGCTCCGGCACAGTCCGGCGGGAATTATGCGGAGGAGTTTTCCGTGCCTGCAAGAGTAACCGCCAGTGTATTGAACGTGCGTAACGGCGCCGGGACGGGGAATGCGTTGATTACGTCTTTGCGTTACGGGGCATCGGTTACCGCTACCGGTATTACCTCGGTAAACGGGGACACCTGGTATCGGATTTCCTTTACCGAAGGCGGGGTAAAAAAGGTTGGTTATGTGTACGGTTTGTATATTACGTTAGACAGTGCGATTCCGACCGCTACACCGAAGCCGACGGCTACGCCGGTACCGACCGCTACTCCAAAGCCGACGGCTACACCGAAGCCGGAGGGTTTGATTCTGGATTACGAGATACCGGCTACGGTTATTGCAAGCAGCTTAAATGTACGAGAGCAGGCCGGTACGGACCACAAGGTAGTGGCAGTACTGATTAATACCGCGAAGGTAACGGCCACCGGCAGCTGCTATGTGGGAGATGATAAATGGTATTGCATTGAATTGACGGTAAACGGAGAGAAGAAGACCGGTTATGTATTCGGACAGTATTTAGAGCTTTCCGCTCCGGAGCCGACAAAGGCTCCGACATTGGCACCGACGGCCACGCCGACTGCGGCACCGACCGCTACGCCGGGACTGACCGCCACCGCTACGCCGACCCCTTCCGGGGAGGTATCGGGTGAGGTTTCCTGTTCCTATCCGGCAAAGGTTTCGGCAACACAGCTGAACCTGCGCGGAGGTGTAGGAACGGAGCACGCGATTGTAAAGGTGTTGATACAGGGCGATGCGGTTACGGTCATCGGAGAAGAGATAAAAGGTACGGACAAGTGGTATCACGTGAATGTGGGCGAGGCCCAGGGATATGTATTAAGCGATTTTGTCCGTTTGGAGTTTGAGACGTATCCGGAGGCAATTGTGACGAAGCAGGTTCGTTTGCGTACCGGAGCTACCGGCAGTGCCTCTTATGTAAAGACCTCTTCCGGTTCCATTGCGACCTTGGGCAAGGATACGGTAGTGAAGCTGACCGCTGAGCAGGCCGCAAGTAACGGAAAATGGTTTTCTGTTGTTGCGGAAAAGGACGGAGAAATGTTAAAGGGATTTGTTCAGGCGGATGCGTTGCGTCTCGGGAAAAGGGTTGAACCGGTTGTGACACCGAGCCCGACCCCTGCGCCGACGGCCACGCCGGTACCGGATATGACGCCGAGTCCGACACCTGTGCCGGAAACTACGCCGACAGCTACTCCGAAGCCGGATACGACACCAACCGCAACACCGACACCGACGGCTACTCCGAAGCCGACCGTAACGCCTACGCCGGCGGCAAAGCCTGCCTCCGAGGCGAAGGAAAATACGGCAGGGAAACAGAAGGGTTGGGGACATGCGGTTCATCCGAATGCATCTATGATTATATTGAAGGCGTTACCGGGAAGCAGCGCGGACAGCGTAAAGAGGCAGGGAACCACCACCTCGGTTACGGTACGGGCGGATGATTATTTAATGCTGTATGATTTGTATATGGGAGAGGATGAGAAGATATATCGTCATGTTGGCATCACGGAAGGAAAGCAGACCTACTATGGCTATATTATGGATAAATATGTGACGGAATGTGATGCACCGGTAACGGCGGGACCGACAGCGACTCCGTTACCGACCGCAACCCCGACTCCGGGACCGAAGCCGTGGACCGAGGCAAAGGAGAATACGGCGGGTGTACAGGACGGCTGGGGCCATGCGACCCACCCGAGAGCTTCGGCAATTGTATTAACAGCGCTTCCGTACGGCAGTGCGGATAGTGTAAAGCTGGGAGGAACTACCCGCGCGGTGACGGTATCGGCGGGTGATTATCTGATGCTGTACGGATTGTATGTGGATGAGAAGGGAAATATATATCGTCATGTGGGTGTGGATCATCGGGGCACGGAATATTACGGCTATATTTTAGAGGAGCGTATTACACCGTGTGAGGCACCGCCGCTTCCGACGCAGGGAACCCATATCTGGGGCAGTCAGGACGACAATGACCAGAGTGTCAGTGCGGATTTTGAGTTGAATCTGACAAAGCAGCGTTTCCCGGATTCCTACAAGCCGTATTTGCGGGCATTGCATGCGAAATACCCGAACTGGGTATTTAAGGCGTTCCATACCGGATTGGTTTGGGACAGAGTAATCGCAGAGGAGAATATTCCGGGGAAAAACCTGATTCCGAACAGTTCCGGCATTGCCTGGAAGTCTTTGGAAGAGGGTGCGTACAATTGGAAGACCGACAGCTTTATCGTATACGACGGTTCTACCTGGGTAACGGCCTCCAAGGCAGCGTTGGAATATTATATGGATCCTCGTAATTTCCCGGATGACAAGGCTATTTTCCAGTTTGAAGTATTGAATTATGAGCCGGCTTATCAGGATGCGGAGGGTGTAGAGAATGTTTTAAAGTACACGCCGTTATACAAGACCTCTTATGTTTACGAGGATGAGAACGGAGTGCGGAAATCCATCACCTATGCGGAGACCTTTATTGAGGCTGCGGAATATTCAGGTGTGAGTCCGTATCATTTGGCAACCCGTGTAAAACAGGAGGTTGTTACCGGTACTTCCACGGTCAGCAATAGTGTCACCGGTACCGTGAGCGGCTTTGAAGGCTTGTATAATTTTTACAATATCGGGGCATACCATAGTACACAGCCGGGCGGAGCGATTGCCAACGGCCTAAAGTATGCGAAATACGGCAGCAGCACCAACGATGCCCTGAATGATGCGTCTCTGATTCCGTGGGATAACCGTTATAGTGCCATTGTGGGCGGCGCGTATATTATCGGCGATTCTTACATCAACAAGGGTCAGAATACGATTTATCTGCAGAAGTTTAATATGAGCTCTTATTATACATACAGTCATCAGTACATGGCAAATGTGGTGGCTCCGTCTTCGGAGGGAAAAAAGACCGCACAGGCATATGCGGGAGCAACCGACAGTCCGATTGTATTCTCCATACCGGTATACCTGAATATGCCGGAGACCCGTTGCCCTGAACCGTCGACTGCACAAAATCCGAATAACTATTTGTCAAAGCTTTCCGTACAGGCGGTAGACGGTACGACGTATGCCCTGACCCCAAGCTTTGACGGTGGTACAACGAAGCAGTATTCCATTATTGTACCGAACAGTACGGAGGTTGTGAAAATTAATGCAACCGCTGTCAGCAAAAAAGCAACGGTAGCCGGTGACGGATATCAGACGTTAGAGGTGGGCAGAAATACCTTAACCGTAGCGGTAATGGCAGAAGACGGCTCCAAGCGTGAGTATGTGCTGTATGTGGTAAGAGAATAGCAGAGGTGATTTAGAATGAAGCGAGGGCTGTTTATGATTCTGTTTGCAATGGCTGTGCTTGTTTTCGGGGCTCCGGAAACGGCACAGGCGGCGATGGCATCCATCGATTTGCAGACGGAAAGCGATACGGTACGTGTGGGCGATGAATTTGAGGTAACTCTTTGGATTAATGTACAGCCGGCAGAGGGCGAGTCTCCGCAGGCGGCAATCATCGGCGATATTGAAGCCTAACTTATTTACAATGCGGATGTAATGGAATTTGTAACGGCACCTTCCTGTATTACGGGAGGTGCCGGTATGTTACGAATTGCGGATATGGGAGCGGATGCCAGCGTAGGGAGCCGGAAGTATGTCATTCGGTTCCGGGCAATCGCCAGAGGCGTGTCCGATGTTTCCTTGGACAGCCGGCCGATTGTGTATACTTACGGCATGGACGAAGCAATGTCGGTATCCAGCAATGTATTGACACTGGCGGTAGAGGCGGCACAGGATGCGTCGGATAATGCGAATCTGTCTGCTTTGAAGGTGAGCCCGGGCAAGCTTTCCCCGGCCTTTGCAACCACGGTGCGGGAGTACGAGGTGACAGTGCCCTATGAGACGGAAATGCTGGTAGTCAGCGCTCTGACCGAGGATGAGAATGCGGTGGTGGGTGTAAACGGCAGCACCGGACTTCAGGTGGGACGGAATACGGTAGTGGTAACCGTGACTGCGGAAAACGGAACGGAAAAGCGCTATTATTTGTATGTAACCAGGGAAAAGGAAGCACCGGAACCGACCAAAGCTCCGGAAAAACCGGAGCCGGTGGGTTTTGAAAAGGGGCTTCATGCGTCTCAGACGGAAGGAGGCATTTTGCTTTCCTTCGGCGGTTCGTATAAAGTGTCTGAGGAAGACAGTGCCTATGTTGCACCGACGGGATACGAGGAAACGGTGTTGTATGTGGACGGAATCCGTATCAAGGCATATGTGAAGCGTGATACTCCGGATGTGGATTTTTATGTGCTTGTACTGGAGGATGAGCTGGGGGTCAGCGGATATTACCGTTATGACAGAGAACAGCAGACGCTGCAGCGCTATGATGAGTCGCGCATCGAATTGCGGCAGGTTGTGGAAGAGGATAACACTGCCTTATATGAGACATTGGATAAATACAAAAGCCAGCAGGTGTTTTTGTTGTTTACGCTGGCAATGTTTCTTGCTCTTTGTGTACTTTTACTGTTGATTGTTGTAAAATTATACCGGCAGGGACACACGGATGAGGATGAATTGGATGACAATCTGTAACCATACGGAAGGAGGACGGTAACGAATGGTAATACGAATTGATTTCGGCAGCAGTGAAGCGCTTTATGTGCAGCTGTACAATCAGATTATTTACGGAATCGCCAACGCACAGCTATTGCCGGGGGATACGTTGCCGTCGGTAAGAGAACTGGCGGATGATATCGGAATCAATATGCATACGGTGAATAAAGCCTATGCGATTTTGCGTCAGGAGGGATACCTGCGTCTGGACCGGAGAAACGGTGCGGTTATTGCGGTAAACAGTGATAAGCTGAGGGCAATGGAGCAGTTGAAGAACGAGATGCGGATTTCTTTGGCAAAGGCCCTGTGCCGGGGGCTTTCCGACGAAGAGATTCATGCGGTTACGGATGAGGTGTTACGGGAGTTTCAGGTTTAGTAAAACGGCAGAAAGGGAACAATATGGGAAAGTTATATACCGAACAGGCAGAGCGGGTACTGCAATATGCAAAACAGGCGGCGGAGCATTTGTCCCACGGCTATATCGGCAGTGAGCATTTGTTGGTGTCGTTGTTACGTGAAGAATGTATCGCAAGAGAAGTCCTGCAGGAAAACGGTCTTCAGGCAGAGAAGCTGAATGAATTGATTTCTCAGCTCATTACGCCTCAAAAGGGTGATCGAAGAAAGAAAATACAGAATACACCGCGGTTTTCCGAAATACTGGAGCAGGCGGAAACGGAGGCAAACCGTTACGGAAGTGACAAAATCGGCACCGAGCATTTGCTTCTGGCGGTTTTGCAGGAGACGGATTGTATTGCGGTACGTCTATTAAATACGTTGGGGATTCCGGTGCAAAAGATTTATTTTGCCACATTGGAAGCTATGGGCATTGATGCCAACCGTGCCAAGGCAGAGTACGCCATGAGCCGGAGTAAGGTGAAGAAAAACGAAAACGGTTCGCTTTTGGATAAATTCAGTAAAGATATGACGGAAGCAGCGAAAAACGGCAAGCTGGATCCGGTCATCGGGCGGGAAGAGGAAATCAGTCGTGTGATTCGTATTTTGAGTCGCAGAACAAAGAATAATCCTTGTCTGGTGGGTGAGCCGGGGGTAGGTAAGACGGCGGTGGCAGAAGGTCTTGCCCGTCGCATTGCGGAAGGAAATGTGCCGGAGGAGATGAAGAAGAAGCGTCTGCTAGCGTTGGATTTGCCCGCAATGGTGGCAGGCACCAAGTACCGCGGTGAGTTTGAAGAACGCATCAAGCGGGTGATGGACGAGGCAATCAGCGACGGGAATGTTTTGATTTTTATCGATGAGCTGCATACGATTATCGGAGCAGGTGGGGCGGAAGGGTCTTTGGATGCCTCTAATATTATGAAGCCGGCGTTGGCAAGAGGTGAGTTTCAGGTTATCGGAGCTACCACGAGAGAGGAATACCGCAAATATATCGAGAAGGATGCGGCACTGGAACGCAGATTCCAGCCGGTTGTGGTAGAGGAGCCGTCCCTTGCGGAAGCGGAGGAGATTTTATTCGGTCTTCGGGAAACCTATGAGAAGCATCATGGTATCGCTATCAGCAACGAAGCGGTGAGAGCGGCGGTAAAACTTTCGGAGCGTTATATTAACGACCGCTTTTTGCCGGATAAGGCCATTGATGTACTGGATGAGGCGGCATCGAAGCTTCGGTTGACGGAGCTTTCGGCAGCGGTTGCCGATAATGATAAGAGAAAACAATTGGCGCAGCTTCAGGCGGAAAAGGAGCGTTTGCTGCTTTCCGGTGACAGTGAGGGTGCGATTGCCTTGGCGGCAAAACAGAAGCGTCTGGCGGCGCGTTTAGAGGAGGAAGAGACGGGAGAGGCACAGCTTCCTGTGCTTCATGAGGATATGATTGCGGATGTGATTTCCGCATGGACGAAGGTGCCTCTGGCGAAGCTTTGTGAAGAGGAAAGCGAGCGCTTGCTGAAACTTCCGGAGGTGCTTCGTAAGCGTGTTATCGGCCAGGAGGATGCGGTACTGGCAGTGGCCAGGGCTATTCGTCGTGCCCGTGTGGGATTGCAGAATCCGCAGCGACCGATTGGGTCCTTCCTGTTTTTGGGACCGACCGGTGTAGGTAAGACGGAGCTGTCCAAGGCGCTTGCGGAGGCGGTATTCGGTAAGGAGGATGCACTGATTCGCGTGGATATGTCGGAATACATGGAAAAGCACAGTGTGTCCAAAATGATCGGTTCACCGCCGGGCTATGTGGGCCATGACGAGGGCGGTCAATTAAGTGAGCAGATTCGTCGGAATCCGTATTCCGTGGTATTGTTTGACGAGCTGGAGAAGGCACATCCGGATGTGTTCAATATTTTACTTCAGGTGCTGGAGGACGGTCACATTACGGATGCCCAGGGACGTCGTGTCAGCTTTAAAAATACCATTATCATTATGACTTCCAATACCGGTGCGGGCCGGATTATGGAGCCGAAAAATCTGGGCTTTATCAGCAAACCGGATGAAAGTGCGGACTATGAGCGGATGCGTGCTGCGGTGATGGAAGAGATGAAGCACAGTTTCAAGCCGGAGTTCATCAACCGTATTGATGAGACCATTGTATTTAAGACCTTGGGGCCGGAGGCTCTAAAGGAAATTGCGGGACTTCAGATTGCAGAGGTGGTAAAGCGTTGCAAGGAGCAGCTTTCCATTATTTTAAAGCCGGATGCGACGGTGGCAGAGTTTATCGTAAAGAAGGGCTCCGACGAAAAGTACGGTGCAAGACCGATTCGTCGTGCGGTGCAGGTGCATTTGGAGGATATGCTGGCGGAAGAGATATTAAGCGGTAAGATTTCCACGGGGGATACGGTGGCACTTACGGTACAGGAGAACGAGACGCCGGAAAATGCCCGGCTTCGTTTGCGCAGAGTGCGGAAAGCTAAGAAATCGTGAAGGATATTTACGCTATAGCGTAAATATCGCTCCGCGGGATGCACACGCTTTTGCAGAGGAAAAATGTCGCATAAATGCGACGCAAAAGCGGCGCGAGAGTTTCGCAAGCGAAACTCTTTGTTTAATCTTTGAAATTTTGTGGAAAAAAGAGAGTAGTTGTGCTATACTGGTATTGTAACAAATAACAGATGGACGGCTGTTACAGGAGGATAAAAATATGGCAGAACTGATTTATGTTCAGGACAACGGAAAGCTTGCGTTTGGGGATTACACGCTTGCTGCAAAAGCAAAGGCCGACGGTTTTGAGTTTGGCGGGGATTTGTATAAAGTAAAGACGTTTCAGGAGATTACGAAGTTAGAGCGCAACGGTATGTTTGCGTATGAGTCCGTACCGGGTACGAATGTAACGGATTTTTCCGCGAATGATAAAGAAGTGGCATTTGCCGTAGAAGGAACGACGGATACCCAGGTGGCATTGGGCCTTGAGGCAGAGGCTGAGTATAAGCTTTATATCGACGGCACCAATACCGGTAAGATGAAGACGAATCTGGGCGGCAAGCTGGTGTTCAGTCTTCCGCTTGCGGCGGGCAGAAGTTCCGAGGTACGTGTAGTAAAGCAGTAAGATATGCGGGGGAGTTATGGCAAAAGGGAAAGCTGTGTTTTTTTGTAAAGAATGTGGAATGGAGTCGCCGAAATGGCTCGGACAATGTCCGGGCTGTAAGGCGTGGAATTCTTTGGTGGAGGCGCCGCAAGCAGGAAAAGTCAAGTCTGCTTACGGCGTTTCGCCGTTATCGGCGGCGGAGCCGGTGCTTTTGTCCGAGGTGGATACGGGAGAAGAGGAGCGGATGGCCACCGGTATCGGAGAACTGGACCGGGTACTGGGTGGCGGTATCGTGGTGGGGTCTCTTGTTTTGGTAGGAGGAGACCCGGGCATCGGTAAGTCCACACTCCTGCTTCAGATGTGCTATGCACTGGCGCAGAAGGAGCGGAAGGTGTTGTATGTATCCGGTGAGGAGTCCATCCGTCAGATTCGCATGCGGGCGGACCGCTTGCAGGTGACGGATGGCAGTACCCTTCTTTTGGCAGAGACAAGCCTGAACCGCGTGGAGGAGACCGTGCGGCGGATTTTGCCGGAGGTGGTGATTATCGACTCCATCCAGACCATTTACCGGGAGGAGACGGAGGCGGCTCCGGGCAGTCCGGGACAGATTAAGGAGGCGACGGCGTCGTTACTTCGTCTGGCAAAGGGGCTCGGAATTACGATTTTTATTATCGGTCATGTGACCAAGGAAGGTGTGGTGGCAGGTCCCCGGATGCTGGAGCATATGGTGGATACGGTGCTGTATTTTGAAGGCGAGAGTCACATTTCCTACCGTATTTTGCGGGCGGTAAAGAACCGTTTCGGTTCCACCAATGAGATCGGCGTGTTTGAAATGGCAGGTGCGGGACTTCGTGAGGTGAAGAACCCGTCGGAATATATGTTGGAGGGTCGTCCTGAGGACGAGCCGGGGTCCGTTGTTACGGCGGCAATGGAAGGTACCCGTCCGATTTTAGTGGAGGTGCAGGCTTTGGTGTCTCCTACCAGTTTTAATATGCCGCGCAGAACGGCAGCAGGCACGGATTACAACCGCGTGACGCTTTTGATGGCAGTGCTGGAAAAACGTTTGGGTATTTCGCTGGCGGGCTGTGATGCCTATGTGAATGTGGCAGGCGGTATGAAGATTACGGAGCCGTCTTTGGACTTGGCTATCGTACTGGCTCTTTTATCCAGCTATCGGAATCGTCCGCTTCCGCCTCGTACCGTAGCCTTCGGTGAGGTTGGTTTAACCGGAGAGATTCGTGCGGTGAATATGATGCAGGCTCGCATTGCGGAGGCGGAGAAAATGGGCTATCGTACCGTGATTGTGCCGAAGCGGAAAAAGGCCGAGGGCGAGAAGAAATCCGAAGGGATTCAGGTCATTGAGGTGGCAACGGTGCAGGATTTGCAGTCGGTGCTGAGGAAATTATAAAGGCTAGAAGGAAATCTTTGATACATATACAAGGAAGAACGTTATTATGCGAAGGAGGATCCTGAGATGGGAAGAAAATGTTGGTACATTGCGGCACTGACGGTAATGTGGGCAGTGCTGATATTTTCTGCCTGCGGAAAAGGTTCACGGGAGATTCCGAAGCAGGAGATTGCCGGGGGACTTTCGGGGAACCGGGAATCTGCCGGTGGCAAAGATTCGATATCAGAGGATGAGTCGGGGAATGATACATGCGACAAGAATGAATTACAGCCAACGGCATCTTTAGAACCTACAGTTGCCCCGATACCAACGCCTGCTCCGACCCCTGCGGTTATAATTCCGGAGAAGATTGTCGATACTTCAAAGGAGCCATATATTTATGCGGAGCTGTGTGAGGATGTAAAGCTTCTTTCATATGCTTATCCCGATATTATTTCGGTGTCATGGGAAGGGAAAAGTGCCGACGGACGGGAGATTCCGGCGATTTTATTTGGTAACCCGGAAGCGGAACAGACGGTATTTATTCAGGCGGCTATCCACGGCAGAGAGCATTTGACGAGTCTTCTTGTGATGGAACAGCTGGAGACCTATGCGAAGGCCTATGAGACCGGCAGTTACATGGGCACGGCATATAAGGACATCTTTTCGGAGGTGGCGCTTTTGGTGGTACCGATGGCAAATCCCGACGGTGTTTCTGTAAGTCAGATCGGACCGGGAGCCGTTCGTTCCCAGGAGCTTCGTACTCTGGTGGAGAGCTTTTATGAGCGGGACGGTGCAGGGATTGATAGAGAGTATTTTTATCGCAGATATAAGGCAAATGCCAGAGGTGTGGATTTGAACCGGAATTTTGCTTACGGCTGGGAGGAATACGGCGGAACAAAGGTTCCGGCGGCGGATCGGTATAAAGGAGAGATGCCGGGCTCGGAACCTGAGACAACGCTTTTAATGGAGCTTACCAAGAGTCGGAATACGGCAGCGGCTCTGAGCTATCATGCTACCGGTTCGGTGCTTTATTGGGATTTCGGACAGACGGGAGAGTTTAGAAAACGGTGCCTTTCCTTTGTGGAAACGGTACATGATTTAACGGGTTACCGGATTGTGTATGCCTCCTCGGACAAGCAGGATGAGGCGGGGTATTGCGAATGGGCGGCAGGAATCGAAGGAATCCCGGAGGTGACCATAGAAATCGGTACAGTGGCGGCACCTTTGCCCATCAGTGAATTTGCAGGTATTTGGGAGCGGAATAAAGAAGTGCCCGTGGCAGTGGCCTATCAGGTGATGCAAGGTGATGCGGCGACAGAATGACAGGATGAGGTTGCCGGAGGCGGAAGAAGGGAAAACAATAGAACGTAATAGGTCCGGGAGAATGGGAACAGGAGGTTTTGGAATGAAAAAAAGAACAAAGATAGCGATTGCGGTACTCGGCGGACTTTTTCTGCTGGGCTGCGGCGCGGGATTGTTTTTACTTAAGAAAATATCGGCGGCGGGAGGTGTCCGCTATTTATATAATTTAAAACACGATACCACCGGAATGGCGGAGACGCAGTATTATCCGGAGAATACGGCAGGGGCGGACGGTACAGTGACTTGTACCGCATTGACGGACCCGTCGGTTTTGGGAATTACAGAGACCATACGTTTTACAAAGAGCGGCGAGACGATTGTGTGGGACGAGGATTACGCGTATATGCGTCCGGAACCGGTTTCCTTTGAGGATGAACTGATTACGGGGCAGGCAGAGGGTATTTTTACTTTCCGGGGCAATTATCACAGAACGGCATCTTCCTACGGAACGGCACAGATTGAGAAGGAGAAGTTTTCCGAAGAGTTCTGGAGTTATGATACCGGAAAGCTGTTAAAGTCAAGCGGAACCAGCTATTGGTCCGGCAACGGTTGGACCGGACAGCCCCTCATTATTTCCTGGCCTGAGGAGACAAAGCAGATTATGAATTTGTATCCGGAGAAAAAGGCAAAGGAAAATTTTGTGGAAGTGATTTATTCCGGAATGGACGGCTACATCCATTTCCTTGATTTGGAGGACGGCAGTGAGAGCCGGGATGCCATTCATATCGGTATGGTGTTTAAGGGCACTGCGTCTCTGCATCCGTCGGGAATTCCGCTTCTGGTGCTGGGGTCCGGAGATGCCCAGACCGGTTTATTCGGAGAAAATGTCAGTCCGAGAGCCTATATTTACAGTTTGATTGACGGCACGAAGCTGTATGAATTCGGCTTTAATGATGCCATGGCTCATCGTACCTTCCATGCTTATGACAGCTCCCCAATCATTGATGCGAAGACGGACACCCTCTTGTATCCGGGAGAAAACGGTGTGTTGTATACGGTAAAGCTCAACACAAAGTATGATGCCGGGGCTGGCACTTTATCGGTAGATCCGGAGCATGTAGTGGATTATACCTACACCACGGCACGGGCCATGGAGGAGGCTTTTACCTGGGGTATGGAAAACTCTGCGGTGGTAAATGAAAATTATTTGTATGTGGGTGATAACGGCGGTGTATTTTACTGCCTGGACTTAAATACCATGTCCATGATTTGGGCACAGGATGTATACGGAGACGTGAATTCTTCCCCGATTTATTCCGAGGAAGAGAACGGAAACTTTATTTATGTGGCTACCACCCTGACGGAAGCAATGTTAGATGAGCATTCCATGGGTGAGGTTGCGATTTATAAGTTAAATGCCGCCAACGGAAGCATTGTTTGGAAGAAGCCGTTTGAATGTCACAACGTGGACGGCGTAGAGGGCGGAATTCTTGCCACCGGTGTGCTGGGACGGGGGGCCATTGAGGGACAGGTTATTTATTCCGTGTCCCGTACTCCGGGACTTTCTTCCGGCTATCTGGTATCTTTGGATTGTGAAACGGGAGATGCGGTTTGGTTATTTGAACTGGAAAACTATGCCTGGAGCTCTACGGTGGCGGTGTATTCCCAAATCGGTGCGGTATATCTGGTACAGTGTTGTTCCGACGGAACGGTGCTTCTGTTTAACGGAGCCAACGGTACGTTGTTGGATTCGGTTTCTCTGAATACGACGTTGGAAGCAACCCCGGCGGTGTTCGGAAACACGATTGTAGTGGGAACGAGAGATGAGCGGATTATCGGTCTTACGATAGAGTAGAACGGAGGTAGGCATGAAGAAAAATATAATCGGGCTGTTGACAACGGTGGCAGCTGCCGTGCTGCTTCTGGTTGCGACGGCGGCAGGCTTTGCAAAGCCGGACGCGAAAGGAAAGGCTTTGAAATCGGCGGAGCAGTTGGAAGGCTGCGTGATGGCAGGAATCGATGCGGCCAGACTCCCGGAGGAGAATGCGGAGGTTTTGTTTGAGACCATTCTCGGAACAAAGTTGTCCGGATACCACGCGGTGTCGGATATGGATGAATTGTTATATGAATTAAAAAGCGGTCGTGCGGATGTGATTTGTTGTCCGGATGTAACGGCAGAGTATTTGCTTCGCAGGGAGGAAGGACTTAGCCGTGTGCAGGCACCGGCGGATACGTCAAACGGCGTGGAGGGCGGCGGCCGTCTTTCTTTTGCTATGGCGTTACGTAACGAAGACGAGGCATTGTGTGCGGAACTGAATGCGGCGATTACGGAGCTTTCCGAGGACGGAATGTTAGAAGCACTGACGGTGGCTTATGTAGAGGCAGAGGAACCGTTGAAATTGTATGAAAACAAAGCTTCCTCCGGAAAGAAACCTCTGTATGTGGGAGTAACGGGGACGGTGCCGCCCCTTGACCGTTTGGATGAGAACGGCACTCCGTGCGGGTTTTCCGTGGCGTTTTTAAGGGCGCTGGGAGAACGGACCGGATACCGGTTTGAAACGGTTGTAATCGAGCCGAAGGATAGCTTTATTCTGTTAAACAGCGGAAAGGTGGACTTGCTCTTTGCCTACGGCACCAGCCGGAATACTACACCGGGAGAGAAGGATTACCTTGTAACGAAGGGGTATTACACCATGCAGGAGTATGCTTACCTGGTCTTAGAGGGAACGGCGGAGGTAAGTGAACAGGAAATAGAAACGGAGGAGTGAGGAGCATGATTCGGAATATTTACGATGCGGTATATAATAATTTAATCGGAGGGGGGGCTTACCTGCGCATTATCAAGGGTTGTGTGTTTACGCTCCTTGTTTTTGTACTGGCCCTGGCGGTAGGTTGTGTGTTTGCGGCGGGCCTATCCTTTTTGCGTACTTCGGAGAACCGTTGGTTGCGCCGGTTGGGAACAGCGGTGGCATTTCTTACAAAGGGGACTCCTGTTTATCTGGCACTTTTGTTATGGTATTATACCTTTCTCGGCGGAATGCACCGGGGCGGTCTGCTGATTGCGGTGCTTGTGTTCGGATTATATGCCGGCGGACATCTTTCGGATATTTTGTCCAGAGGCATCCGTAAGGAGGTACAGAGCAGAAATACGGCGGTAAACCGCAGGGCCAGAAAAGAGTTCTTTACGGCACTGTTACCTTTTGTAACCGAGCAGTCTTTGTTTGAGGTGAAGCGTCTGGTGTGTATTTTGCTTCAGATGTCTTCGGTGGTAGGCGTTATCGGTGTAAATGATCTGGCACAGGTGATGCTTGCAAACGGTTTAAAGACGCAATATCCTTTTTTTGCCCTGGCCTGCGCAGTGATTTTCTACCTGCTGTTGCAGCTCCTGATTGAGGCGCTTTTTGCATGGTTGGGAAGAAAGTTGACAGGGGAAGAGGAATAAAGAAGAGGTAAGACCTTCCCGGAATCGGACAGGTATATTTTACCTTCGGACATCATAGGTTTATAAAAAAGATTGTCCGGAGGGATTATGAAGAAAAAAATCATATTTCTGACGGCAGTGCTTCTTTTGGGGGCGCTGCTGTTTTTTTGGAGGGAAAAGAACGATGGGAAGGAAGGGAAAGAACCCTCCGGAACACCGACACCGACGATGGCAGTGCCGGAAGAACTGAAAAATGTATGGATTCTTTCTTCTACGGAAGGCAGTATTACGTTTTTTTGTGACGGAAAGAAGCAGACCCTTTCCACGAAGGGAGCGGTGCAGGAGTCTTTGACGGAATGTGTGGGGGATTTGACGGTGCTGGGAGGAGAAATCGTTTCCCTTGTGTTAAAACCGGACAAGGTAAAGGCAAAGGTTCTGCAGGCAGACGAGACCGGAATGGAATTGGAGGGTTACGGTACGCTTTCTTTTGCGGAGAATTTCCGGGTATACCGATTGTACGGAGATTTGGCGGAGGAACCTTCCGGAAAGGTATTGGTGGGGTCTACGGAAACGGAGTTTGTGCTGGAAAACGGAAAGCTTTGTGCGGCGTTACTGCTGTCAGAGCCGAGAACCGAGAAAATCCGTGTACTGTTAGGAACGGAGGGCTATCGGGGATACTATCACAAAAGCGTAGAACTTACGGCGGATTGCGGGTATACGGTGTCTGTAGGGGAGGAAAAGGAGCACTTTAAGGCGGGGGAACGCTGCAGTCTGTCGGAGATGGACTTTGAAAAAAAGCCGGGACGAAGAGTGGTGATTCCGGATTCGGTGGACGGGAAAATTACCTTTTGCAATTTAAAACGGGCGGGAGGAACGCCGTCCTATCGGGGAACCTTGGAAATTGAAGCCAAGGAGGAGGGATTGCTGGTAGTGAACGAGGTGTCTGTGGAGGAGTATTTGTATGCGGTGCTTCCCAGCGAAATGCCCTCCGATTTCGGGGCAGAGGCATTGAAGGCGCAGGCAATATGTGCCCGGAGTTATGCTTATAAGGAGTTGTTGGAAAACCGATATGCAAAGTACGGAGCTCATGTAGACGACAGCACTGCCTGTCAGGTATATAACAATACAGGGGAGACGGAGAATGCGGTATTGGCGGTAAAGGAAACTCACGGTCAGGTGTTGTTTTATGAAGGGGAGGTAGCTCAGTGTTATTATTTCTCCACCTCTTCGGGACATACCGCAGCGGCGGAGGATGTGTGGGAAAATGCGGAGCCGGTGCCTTATTTGCAGGCAAAGGAGTCACCTTACGATACGGAAAGCCCGTGGTATCGCTGGCAAAGCTTTCTTTCTCTGGAGGCTTTGGAAAAACGGATGAAGGATACACTGAACGGGCGGTATAAAGCGGTGCCGGAGCAGATATTGACCTATGATGCGACGAAGAAGGAATTTATAGGTAAGCCCATCGGTACAATCGGTGAAATCATAAGTATCCGGATACAGGAGAACGGAAAAGGTGAGATTGCCACAAAATTATTAGTGGTGGCGGAGAACGGAGTATTCCTTGTAAAAAACGAATATAATATACGTAGTGTGCTGGCTCCTGTGGATACTCCGGTTTATCGGGAGAACGGTGAAACCGTAAACGGAGCCGCATTGTTGCCAAGTGCCTTTATTACTCTTCAGAAAGGAACCTATCAGGGGGAGACGGGGTATCTGGTTACAGGCGGCGGTTACGGTCACGGGGTAGGCATGAGCCAGTGCGGTGCGGATGCTATGGCGCGACAGGGGTTTTCCTGTGAAGAAATTATTGAGGAGTATTATCCGGGTACGGTGCTGGGATTTATTTACGACTGAGCGAAGACGGAGAAACGAAAGGAGAACCTATGATAAAAGCCGGATATTTTATGATAAAGTCTTTTTTGAAAAAGCTGAGAGAAGATACGGTGTCGGCCTTTGCGGCACAGACGGCCTTTTTTGTCATCCTTTCTTTTCTGCCTTTTTTGATTTTTTTGCTGACGTTGGTGCGTTTTTTGCCGGTGGAAACGGAAAAACTGCTGGCCTCCGTACAATCGGTGTTTCCGGAGGCGGTTCACGACTACATCGGAGTTTTGCTGTACGAGGTGCTACAAAAGACCTCGGGGGCAATCGTTTCCATCTCGGTAATTGCGGCACTTTGGTCGGCCTCCCGGGGCTTTCTGGTAATTATTCAGGGAATGAATGCGGTGTACGGGAATAAGGAAACCCGAACGTATTTTACGCTTCGTTTTCTGGCGGTAGGATATACATTGGTGTTCACGGTGGTATTACTGTTGACGTTGGTGCTTTTGGTGTTCGGAAACAGAATCTATATTTATGCGCAGAGCAGGGTTCCGTTACTTCGACAGGCGGCGTTTTTGGTGGTTTGTTTGCGGACGGTGATTTCGTTTTTGGTCTTAACCGGGTTTTTCTGGGGCTTGTATCTTCTGGTTCCGAACCGGAAATCGAAGCACGCCACAGCGGAGATTCCCGGGGCGATACTCAGTGCGGCGGGGTGGCTCGGGTTTTCCTATCTGTATTCGTTTTACATTGACCGGATGTCGAATTTTTCGGCCATGTACGGCAGTCTGACCGCTATTGTATTGTGTATGATCTGGCTGTATGCCTGTATGTATATTATGTTTATCGGCGCAGAATTAAATGAAGTGGCGGCAGAACCCGCCGTGCGGGAGGCCTGGAGAGAATTTTGCGGAAGTATCGGAAGAAAGAGAAAGAACGGTATAAAGAGGAAAAATCTGTAAATACTGTATGGGAAGGCCCGGATTTGCAACGGGAAAAAAACAGACAGAAGGAGCAGATGACAGAAATGAAGAAAAAGAAACCGATTGTGCTGGAAGAATTATCACCGGAAGAACTGGTAAAGTATGAAATTGCCAAGGAATTAGGGCTGTTTGACCGGGTTATGACAGAAGGTTGGGGGTCTCTTTCCGCAAAGGAAACGGGACGTATCGGCGGCATACTGGCAAAGAGACGGAAGAACGTGATGCCGCAGTAAGATACACATCCCCACTCTTGTATAGCCTTTGTATACTCGCCCTAAGTCGGCCTCTTATATTTTATTCTATACTATTCTGAATATAGCCGGAGTCCTTCGCATTATTCTTTTTGAACTTTACGTAGGATAGTAGACTTTCTTATTACTTCGATTGTTTATCAGCAACGTCCGGACAGGAGGTCCGGACGAGCCCGCCATAAGGCATGGATGCCGCATCAGGGCGGTTGCGTTATACTCAGACTATCATCTCCGAAGTAATTAGAAAGACTCTATCCGAAGTACGAGAAAAAAGGATAATGCGAAGGACTTTGGCTGATTTATGAGTAAGAATAAAATATAAGAGGCCGACTTTGGTTTCGTTTTTACCAATCACTGTCCCAGTCGGTTCCGCCACTGTCCCAGGAATCGTAATTGCTGCCGGAGTCATAATCGGAATCCGAATCATGATAATCGTCGTAGTAGGAGGAACTTTCGAACCGGTCGGAAGAATCCATATCCCAGTTGTCGCTCCAAGCATCATCATACATATAGACGTAATCGTCCGGGTCCAGATAGTCGGTAGTATAGGAGGTAAAATCCCAACCGGAGCCTGTATATTCATAAACGTCGTCTTCTATTTTGTAGAAGATACCGGTGTCGGTTTGATAGTATCCCTCTTTTTTGTTGCCGTGAAATATAGGCACGATGGTAATAAAAAGAGTACAAAACGCTAACAGGACAGCTGTGGCCTTCCAGGAAACTTCTTTTGTTTTGGTTTTCTTTGCTCTTTTTTTCTTGGGAAGCAGCCTTTGAAAGAGTGAACCGAGGAACTCTTTCAAAATGAACCACCCAAGAGGCAGTCCCCAGGAACCGAAAATGGATAACCCTGCAAGCAGCAAAAGGTCTGTATAAAATATCGGGTGCTTTAACAGCAGGTGAAGCACGGTAACCGCTGTGGTGAACAAGATACCGATGATAAAATGTTCTTTTCGGAGAAATGTAGTTTTCTCCGGGGAACCGGTGACGGTTTGCTTCTCCCTATCGGTCTGAATGATGCGGAAATAAACCAGGTTATACAAATAATACAAGGAAAAGCTGAGGAAGGAGGTGATGCCTAATTTGACTTCCTCTAAAATACCGATGCCGATAAAAAGCGCTTTTAAGAAGGCATACCCAAAGCCTGCTATAATCAGCCCGATAAATGCAAGCAAAAAGATAAGCCATGATGTTACTTTCTTTTTGTTGCTGTTACGGTTGCTGTGATTGTTGCGTGTTGCGATTTTCGGCGGTTTGCCGTCCGGTGTATCCGGCCAGATGTTTCGTTTGTGGCATTCATCCAGTAATTTTATATAGATTTCTTTTACCGCATATTCCTCGTCATGACCTATGTATCGTATGGAACGGGAGCCGTCGGCTTTGTTTTTATAAACGACAAACTCTCCGGCGGAGTTTTGAAAGATACCGAAAGCTTTCGGTTTTTGATAGTTCTCTCCGATAAAGAACCGCATGCGATGTAAGGGCATATTGCGTTCCGCACAATATTCTTTCAGCTCGTTTAGGGTATGGGGTGTCAGCACTACAGAGGGTGCATCCTCCACATAGAGAAGGTTGGCGGCACCGCAGGTAGGACAGGCTTTATCGCTACTGAGAATAATGCCTCCGCAATATTCACATTTTCCCGTGCTTGCCATAGTGTAGTCCTCCTTTTTTGTGGTTTTATAAAAAGTTGTAAGCATTTTTCATGATTTATTATAATTCTGCTATAAGTGATTTGCAAGAGAAATTCGTGTTTCACAAAACCGCAAAGGGTTCATATGATAGATTACGGAAAGCAAAGAAAGGAGTCTGCTATGAATAATTATCGGAACTACGGAAATTACGGAAACAGAAGATATGCCGGCGGTATGGACTGTGGTTGTAAGAAACCGGAAGTAATGGGCGGCATGGATTGCGGTTGTAAGAAACCGGAAGTAATGGGCGGCATGGATTGCGATTGTAAGAAACCGGAAGTGAAGCCGGGAATGGATTGCGACTGTAAGAAACCGGAAGTAATGGGAGATATGGATTGCGGTTGTAAGAAACCGGAGGTAATGGGAGACATGGATTGTGACTGCAAGAAAGAGGACTATTGCGGTTGCACGGTAGAATCCATGTATCGGGAAGTGAAAAAGCACGGTATATATTGTGAGGAGGATATGCCGGGCAAAGCTTTGGCTATGGCCTACGTACCGTGGCAATCCTGGAGAAAGCTGTATGAGGTTTGCGAGGGCTTTTCTAAAGGAACCATTTTTAAAGAGCTTGATTTAGAATTCTATGGAAGGAGATGTAACTGATATGGGCAGTGAAAAAGAGAGAATGATGCTTTTACGAAAAATCAGCGAAGTGAGCTTTGCCATGGATGAAGCACGCCTGTTTCTGGACACACATCCTTGCTGCGAAGAGGCGTTGGAGTATTATAAAAATATGTGTGCGGTAAGAGAAAAGTTGGTAAAAGAGTATACGGCATGTTACGGACCGCTTTCTTCCTATGATTGCTTTTGTGACAATTGCTGGAAATGGGTAGAATATCCGTGGCCGTGGGAAGGAGCGTGTAAGTAATGTGGAGTTATGAAAGAAGATTACAGTATCCTGTAAACATTAAGCAGACCAACCCGAAGCTGGCTATGGTTATCATGAGTCAGTTCGGAGGACCGGACGGGGAGCTTGCGGCGAGTATGCGTTATCTTTCCCAACGGTATGCCATGCCGTATCGGGAAGTGGCGGGAGTGCTGACGGATATCGGCACCGAAGAACTTGCTCACATGGAAATCGTGTCCGCCATCATCCATCAGCTGACCAAGAACCTGACTCCGGAAGAGATTGCGGCCTCCGGCTTTGACAAATACTACGTGGATCACACTCTGGGCCTTTGGCCGCAGGCAGCGGGCGGGGTGCCGTTTACCTCTACCTTCTTCCAGTCGAAAGGCGACCCGATTACGGATTTGACGGAGGATATGGCAGCGGAGCAAAAGGCACGTACCACCTATGACAATATTCTGCGTCTGGTACACGATCACGATGTATGCGACCCGATTCGCTACCTTCGTGAGCGTGAAATTGTGCATTTCCAGCGGTTCGGTGAGAGTCTGCGGATTGTACAGGATAATCTGGATTCTAAGAATTTTTATGCGATTAACCCGGCGTTTTTGGCGGATAAGGCGAGATAGGGAAAAGATAACCGGAGGTACCCAATGGGGCCTCCGGTTTTGTTGTGCGGAAAAGAGGAGGCGACCGAAAGGGGCGCCTCCTTATGTTATGTGAGGAGAATAAATTTGCGTGGTTTTTTGTTTGACACACAAAAATATTACAAATCATGTGCAAATTTGAAAAAGTTGTAGAAAAATTCTGAAGAATGTGTTATAATCAAATGTACATAGGTAAAAAAGTTACTTTTTTGTATGTTTTTTGGAGGTGTACAAATGAAATTGAAAATGAAGTTGCGCGGGAAATTAGTTTGTATAATACTTTTTCCGGTATTGCTCTTAGGTGTGGCGGTAATGCAGTTGAGTAAGGTGACGGTTTCCAATGTATTGATTGATAAGTTGGATACGTCTTTGTCTGCAACCGCAGTATCGGTAACCAATACGTTGAACTATGCCGGGACGGGAGATTACGGGCTTAACGATGCCGGCGAACTGGTAAAGGGCGACTTTAATCTTTCAAAGAATGCCGGGTTTGCGGACCGGATTAAAGAGGAGTCCGGCGTTGAGGTATCTGTATTTTACGGAGATAAGCGTTATGTGACCACGATTAAGGATGAGAACGGAAACCGTGCTGCAGTCGAGACGATTACCGGTGAGATTAAAGAACAAGTTCTCGACGGTGGCGAAATCTATTTTGTAGAGAAGGC
>JAFTPY010000183.1 GCA_017463035.1 Lachnospiraceae bacterium | reverse complement strand
TATAAAGAAAGCTCTAGAACGTTTTGATTGTAACCAAAATAATTTGGAACAGGAGCCGATGGCATTTGATTTGTGTTCGTTTTACATGGCACAGATTGGTGAGTCTGCAAAATTGCTCACAGATGAGAGTAAATCTGCTTTGAGTTGTCTGGATGCCAGAATATTGAAGTATTTCAGAAATCAGATAGACCATGTGTATGAGAAGGTGAATAAGACGTATTTGAAGCCTTTTATTTTTAGTGTTATTTCTAAAGAGGCGGTACAGGAAGTAAAGGAGAGAATCAAGTACTGTATGAATCAGACAAAAGAAACGGAATAAATTCAACGACTATGGACTTGCTTTGGCAGGTCCTTTTCTTTGATATAGGCTTAGTAAGGAGGATGAGAATGCCCACCTAGACATGCCCGTGCTTCTGTGTTATCATTGGAGTAAAAGTAGTAAAAAAGTAAAGACATAGGAGGCTGTATTTATGTCTTCAGAATCGAAAAACGTAAACACCCGGAGTAAAACTATCACTGCCGAACAAGTGGTATCCTATCCGGTTCTGTTACGGGAATATGACCCTAACTGGGCAGTTATCTTTGAAGAAGAAAAAGAGAAACTATGGCAGACTGCAGGGGACAGTATCGAGGGAATCTTTCATTTCGACAGTACTTCCGTTCCGGGAATGCTGGCGAAACCGGAGTTTGTGGAGAAGTATACTCGGTTAGCAGAAGAAAAGTCGGGAAATTCAGAAAATGGAGAAGTATAGCATGGATAATTTGTGTGAAAAAAAGTAGATTCAATGAATGAGAACTTTGATTTTTTAAGAAGAGTGAATCCTGCGTTATTGACGTTATATCCGTTGCAGTTGGCGAACGTAGAACGATTGGAAAAAAATGATACGGTTTTTATTTTTGATGAGGTTGGGTGCGGTAAAACCATCAGCAGCGGATTGATGGCTTTAAGTTTTTTGGAGAAATACAAAGATAAGAAGGTCCTGGTTATTACCATAAACTCTCTTGTCAAAACAGGGCAATTCAGAAACGATTGGTTTAATCGATTGCCGTTTACAGAGGAGCAGAAAAATCGGATTACGGTTATTAATGACCATGTGAGAAGAATTCAAGAGGCGGGAAAAGAGAATTGGGGACTGATTATTGTAGACGAGGCGCAATTGTTTCTTTCCGATGGAATAACCGGAAAGGGGGAGGCACTGAAGAGTCTGAACGGAGAAAAAGTGGTTTTCCTGACGGCAACCCCGATTCGGAAAAGTGAAAATGATCTGGAGGAATACATAAGGATTGCAAGCGGTATTCTGAAAAAGGAATATGTGAAAGCAGCGGGAAACGAGTATCCGAAGGAACTTTGGGAAGAAAAAATACGTGAGTTTCTGTCAGTATCTATCGTGGGAAAGGAAGCAACGGCGGAAAACGTTTGTGCCAGATTCGAACCGTCATATCCTGTGACACGATACTTTAAAGATACGGTACGGTTTCTGGAAAAAGTCGGTGATAATGATGGGGCGGCAGCATCTTTTGAGCCGAAGAACAAATCAAAGCGTCGTTTTGCTATGATTTGGAGCGTGGAGGATAATTCTGTAGGGAGAACCATGACGAAGGAAGAATGCCTTTTTGCGCACATACAAAATGTTCTGAAAGAGGACAGCAGACATCATTTTGTGGTTTTTGCCATGAAACAGCAAGCTATGGAGTTGGGAGAGTATTTTGGTGAACGAGGGTTTACAGACTACTATAAAAAAACGAACAATGATGATAAAACATATCGGGTGATTACCGGAGACAATTCAGAGGAATTCGGAGCTTTTAAGGGAAGGAATTCTGCCGGCAATCCGACGGTATTATTTGTAAACTATCAGGTTGCGGAGCAGGGATTAAACCTTCCGGGCTTTGATTATGTTGTTAATTTCCAAATTTCACGTTTCCCATCGAGACTGGAGCAGAGATTCGGAAGAATCGACAGGCTGGACAAGAGTGGGAACGGTTTATACGACACCATTAATGTATGTTATGTCCTTGATTCCTGGTTTGATAGCAGCACTCGGAATTTTTATAAGGCGGCGGAAGCATATTTGGAGTCGGTGATTCCTTTTTTGCCTTCCAGAAATATGATTTTAACCCGAGATATTCTGTCCTATCTTGAAGATGATTCGGAAGTAACAAAGAAGCATTTGTCGGAAATATGGGATAAACTAAAAAACGGTACGGTGTTATCCGAAAAGGAGAAAGATATTGTCGAGAAGATGAAGAAAACTGATGAGGAGGATGAGGATAGTGCAGAGGATGGCATTGAGGCGACAACAGTTTTAACCGAGTTGGAAATTGTTGAAAACTGGCTCAATGAACTTGAAAAGTTTCAATCAAAGCAGAAAGCGTTTGCAAAATTCGCTATAGAGACCGGGATTATCAGGGAAACCGGTTTTTCGGACGAGATTTTTATCCGGTATGCGGATAAGAGGATAAAAACGGTTACCAATGCGGAGTGTGCGCAAGCGATTTTACAGGGAGAGGAATACAAGCGATATTGTTCCTTAATCGGTTCTTTGGCAGAGGTTTACAAAGTGAAAGAATTGCACGAGAGAACTGTTACACATGCAATGAATTCTTATCTATGTATGGCGTTTGCGTTGGGGGATTTGGGTTCGTTGTATCCGCTGGATGGCTTTAAGCGTCAAATGAAGCGTATCCTTCATGTCCAAACGGATGAATATATGGAGATGCTTAACCGAATAATGAAGTACAGCGATACTCCTGAAAAAGACAATAACAGTCGCAGAATAAGATATCACTATCTTCGCAGAACCATGAGATACAGTATGCGTAAATGGGAGGAGACCGGAATAAAGCTGGGTTGGGATTCTGTTTTGGAATTGTCGGAGGAAGATAAGGAGTTCCTGATTGAGAATGCCGAGAGCTTTTTGTTGAGATTGCCGATTTATCAGTATCTTCAGGAGGCCGGAGAATGGTTATTTGTTTATAACGGGAGTATGTGTAACAACGGAAATCTGGAACAGAGGTTGTGGTCTGAGGAGGGGAAATATTATCCGTACTGGCTTGAGAGCTTTTGCGAAACGTATAACACCCCTAAATTTTGGCGCTATTATATTGAGGGAGAAGACGGGTGGGAGCCGTCACCGTTTCTAAAGCTTTTTTATCATTATGAGCGAAGCGAATCTCCGCGCTTTTTCAGTGTTTATGGTAAGGAGAATAATCCTTATGAACTGTTTTATTGTCGGGAAAAGGAATGCAAAGGTTTGCTGGAGGACTTTTTAGACTACGCGGAAATGAGTGCTTCCGAGAAAAAGGAAGAAAGAAGAAAATGTGTAGAGGAAAGGCTGCAACTGGTAGAGCACCTGAATGAGGCTGTGAAGGATTGGTGTGGTGATAGAGAAAACGGTAGATGTACGACATCCTGGTATGGGCAGATTTTTAATGAATCAAGATTAAAAAGAAAGCAGAATTGGAGAATTAAGAAGGTTAAGGACTATAGGGTAAGGAATGAATGCTATATTCCGGCAGATTTTTATTTGTATGCTAATAACAACAATAAGTTAATATTTCTGCTTTGTGATCTGTTGTGTAAGGATGTATTTAAGAAGCCTGACTATTGGTCTTACAATCTTATACGGGAAATGCTTCAGGTGGAGGATTATTTCAGGTTGAACCCGGTGCTTAAAAAGATATACTCCGCAGAGAATCCGGATTATGAGTTGAATGCAATCGGTATAACAAGAGAAAATTTGCAAGGGATTGAAAGTGAGTTAGTGAACAGGGTATTAGCAGCCATAAGTCCTTGGTTGCGGGGAAACTGATTTGTAGAGCGTTTTTCTTCGCAATTTTTATTTGTAGAGGGAACAAGCTTACTGACGGCTTATGATGCCGGGAAGAGGAGAGAATAAAGATGAATAGCATAAACTTAGATGAGAAATGGACCTTCCGCAGAGGATACCTGGATTCTGTGGGAATGTTGTCGGAAGACCCGGGGACGGTGGTGAATCTTCCCCATGACGGAATGATCGGCACACCGGTAACGCCGGATGCACCGGCAAAGTCGGATTCCGGATATTTTGTGGGAGGGCTGACGAACTATACGAAGTTTGTGATGATTCCGGCGGAGTGGAAGAACGACTGTGTGGGACTTGCCTTTGACGGGGCCATGATGAATGCGACAATTGATATCAACGGCGGCAGAGTCGGACTTCAGAATTACGGGTATGCCCCGTTTTATGTTGATTTGACTCCTTATGTTACCTTTGGGGAAGAGAACCGCATTACCGTAAATCTGAATACCGCTTCCCAGCCCAACTCCCGTTGGTATACCGGCTCCGGTTTGTTCCGAGGGGTGAAGCTCTGTCACGGTCCGCGGGTGCATATTGTGACCGACGGCGTCTTTGTGAAAACGAAAGAGGTGGCTGACGGGTATGCCTTTTTGGAGGCACAGGTCGAGGTGGAAAATGCTACCTTGGAAAACAGAATGGTAGAAGTGTCCCTGCAGATTTCGGAAGAGGGAAAGGAAGATGTTCTGACGCAAACAAAGCGTGTGATTCAGGTGAATTCCGGAAGTCGGGAAACGGCAGTAATTGCATTGAATTTGGAGAATCCGAAGCTTTGGGATGCGGAACATCCGAATTTGTATCAGGTGAAGGTGTTTGCAAAGGATTTGGGCGTATATCGCACTCATTTTGAACGGACAGAAGTTATTGCGGTGGATGAAGCGTCAACGCTGTTTGGTGTCCGCACCATTACGGCGGATGCGGTTCGGGGACTGCGGATTAACGGAAAAGAAGTAAAGTTAAAAGGCGGTTGTCTGCATCATGATAACGGTTTACTGGGTGCGGTGAGCCTTTATGAGATGGAAGCAAGAAAGATAAGTAAATTAAAGG
>JAFTPY010000182.1 GCA_017463035.1 Lachnospiraceae bacterium | reverse complement strand
TCCCATCTGACCTTTTCCGCATGGATTAAGTGCGACTCCGTATTGCAGGGAGAGCATATGCTGGCCTGGTTTAAGCCAAACGGCAATTACCAAGGCTCCGGCTGGTATCTTTCCTGTTTGAGTGCGGATATCCCGTTAAAGCTCTCCGTGGGCGAATCCACGGGACAGCCGATGGAGCTTTATGTATCCGCCAACCGCGCGGATTTCTTCCCGGAAGGCGAATGGGTACATATTGCAGTTACCTATGATTCCAATACCAAAACCGCTGCCATCTACCGGAACGGTATGTCCCAGACGGTGCTTCATATCAACGGCACCTCGGAAATCACCGCCAACAACACCGATGTGAAATACCTTGGCTTTAACTCTCCGGGCTACAACGGCGGCTTTTGTAACCTGGCAATGGACGACTTGTTCCTGTATAACAAAGTTCTGGATGCCTCCGAAATCAGTGAGCTTTACGCAGGCTACGGCATGGAGGTGGATTTGGAAGAGGTCATCCGTCAGGACTACAACAACCTTAACCTGCCGACCGTTTCCTTGGAGCATGACCTTACACTTCCTACCCTCGGCACCTCCGGAAGTAAAATCACCTGGCATTCCTCCAACGAAGCCGTGCTTTCCGCCTCCGGTAAGTTGACCCGTCCTGCGGCAGGAGAAGCGGACGAAACCGTTACCCTTACCGCCACCCTTACTTACGAAAGCTTTACCAGAACGAAAACCTTTACCGTAACGGTGGATGCCCTGCCTTCCTTCGGCGATTTGTCAGACTTTGATTTAGACCAAATCACACTTTTGGATTCCTACGAAACCAATGCCTTTGCGCTGGAAACCGCTTATTTAAAATCATTGGATGCGGATAAGCTGTTGCGGGGTTTTTGCGATATCGCAGGCATAGAAAGCAGTGCAACCCTGTACGGCGGTTGGGAAAACTCCGCGATCAAGGGACATACTCTCGGACATTATTTAAGTGCCCTCTCTCATGCGTACGCCACCTCGGGAGATAAAGAACTGTTAGAGGCCATCAACCATACCATCGATGTGCTTGCCGAGTGTCAGAACCCGGAAACCGGCTACCTTGCCGCCATTCCGGAAAGTCACTACGCACAAATCGAGCAGGGAAACACCTCCGGCACCTGGGTTCCGTGGTATACCATGCATAAAATCATGGCGGGACTTTTGGATGCATACGAATTTGCCGGAAACGAGCAGGCACTTACCGTTGCCTCCCGTCTCGGCGACTGGGTCTACTCCCGTACTTCCACCTGGAGTACCGCTACCCAGCGTAAGGTTCTGAACGTAGAGTACGGCGGTATGAACGACTGTCTGTATCAGCTTTACAGCTTCACGAAGTCGGAAAATCACCTTTCGGCTGCCCACAGCTTTGACGAGCTCAGTCTGTTTGACCCGCTGTATCAGGGAAGGGATATCTTAAACGGCAGACACGCCAACACCACCATTCCGAAGATTATCGGTGCCTTAAACCGCTATATCGTTCTTGGGGAGTCCGAAGCTTACTATTTGCAGGTTGCGGAAAACTTCTGGGATATGGTGGTTAACAACCACTCCTACATCACCGGCGGCAACAGCGAATGGGAGCACTTTGGTGCTCCGAATATCTTAGACGGAGAACGCACCAACTGTAACTGCGAAACCTGTAATACCTACAATATGTTAAAGCTGTCCCGGGAATTATTTAAGATTACCGGCAAACGCAAATATTCCGATTATTACGAGAATACCTACATTAATGCCATCCTCTCCTCTCAGAACCCGGAGACCGGCATGACAACCTACTTCCAGCCGATGGCAACGGGCTATTTTAAGGTATACGGTTCCCCGACCAACCATTTCTGGTGCTGTACCGGCTCCGGTATGGAGAACTTTTCAAAGCTGGGAGACAGTATTTACTACAAGGACGAAAACAGTGTATACATTACCCGCTATACCTCTTCCGTTCTTTCCTGGGAAGAGAAAAACCTTGTGCTCACCCAGACATCCGACGTCCCAAACAATGACACCGTTACCATTACCGTGGCAACCGATTCCAAAGAGCCGGTAACGACAGATCTGGTGCTTCGTGTTCCGGACTGGTGTGACGGCACGCCGACGGTAGTCATTAACGGCACGGAATACAACGACTTTACCGTAACCAACGGCTTCCTTCGTCTTTCCCGTGACTGGAGCGACGGCGATTGTATCAACTATACCCTTCCGGCCAAGCTCACCGCTTACACCTTACCGGACAACCGGCACGCCATCGCCTTTAAGTACGGGCCGCTTGTTCTCAGTGCGGATTTAGGCAAGCGAAATATGAAGACCGGTACCACCGGTGTTAATGTAACCATTCCTACACTGGAATTTGCCATCAATGACACCGTTACCGTCAATGACGGCACTGTAGAAGACTGGCTTTCCAACCTGGAAGAAAATCTGGTACGCGAGGAAGGCACCTTGCACTTTACCTTACACAATACGGACTGCGACCTTGTATTCTCTCCGCATTATTTGCAATATACAAGCCGCTACGGTATCTATTTCCGCTTCCGTGACTATACCTCCGCGGAAAAATTCGGTGAAGGCGAGCTGTATCTGGCCATAGACAGCCTTCCGGTGGCAAATGACCAGTACGAGTTTTCTCACGATATGGTGGCAGACAAATCCTCTACCGGCGCAATTGACGGTCACAATTACCGAGACGCGGCACCGGGCGGATACTTCCGCTACACCCTTGCGGTAGACGACAGTACCGCAAACTACTTGAGCTTTACCTGTTACAGCGGCGATGCCGGAAAGACCTTCTCGATTCTGGTAAACGGAAAGAAGCTACAGGATATCACAATTGAAAGCAAAGAAAAAGACCCATTCTATTCCGTACTTTGTGAACTTCCTGCGGAATTGATAAAGGACAAAGAACAAGTCATCGTTACCTTTAAAGCAGGAAAGGAACATGCATCCGGCGGAATCTACGATAAGGTAAGTATTTTAAAGAAGCTACAGTAGAACGTACCGCAGGTCACACTTTATACCTGCCGACACGCAGAAAGGGCATGCAACAAACCTTGCATGCCCTTTCTATAAAGTAAACACGTTCTGTTCCGTATTTTCCGCTATTCCTCTTCCGGGAACAACTGCTTTTTCATCTCTACATATACCGATTCATCATTCAGAGGCTTTAACAAGTACCCATTCATTCCCGCATTGAATATAGCAATCCGGTCATCCTCAAAAGCACTGGCGGTTGCCGCCACAATCGGGATAGTTGCCGCATCTTTTCTGTCCAGCTTACGAATCACCTCCGTTGCCTCCAGACCATCCATTTCCGGCATCATTACATCCATCAAAATTGCCGCATATTCTCCGACCCTAGATTTTTTGAATGCTTCTACCGCTTCGATTCCGTTTAATGCCGTATCTACGGTAAATCCCATATTTTCCAGCAAGAACACCGTAATCTTTAAGTTAATCGGCACATCTTCCACCGCAAGAATTTTCATCCCGTCAAACGCCTTGGTAACGGTAACTCCTGTCTCTTCCTTTTTCGGAAGCGTCTCCGCTATAACAAACGGAATCCGCACCTCAAATCGACTTCCCTTTCCCGGCTCGCTTTCTACCTCTATGGTTCCCCCCATGGCATCAATATACTGTTTTGCGATAGTCATGCCCAAACCGGTCCCATGGTAACGTTTTCCGACATCTTCATCCGCCTTCGCATACGGCTGGTAAATACGCTTTAAAAATTCCGCATCCATACCGATACCGGTATCCTGTATATTAAAGCAAAACTCAACTTTACCGTCTTCCCTCAATTGCTCTGTTACAAGGAAGGAAACCTGTCCCCCCGCCGGAGTATATTTCATGGCATTACCCAGAATATTCATTAAAATCTGCTGTACATGCAGACGGTCTCCCAGCACAGCCGGATGTGCAAAAGGCGGAAATTTCTTATAAAACCAAATCTTATTTTCTTTTATCTGCCCCTCCATCATTTCCACGCACTCTTTTAAAAGGTCAACAATGGAAAAGGGTTCTTCTACCAGTTTAAATTCACCGCTTTCGATTTTTGAAAGGTCTAATACCTTATTCACCAAAGAAAGCAAATACGCTGAGGATTCGTCGATTTTATCCAGACAATCTTCTACCTTTTCCTTATCGTCGATGCTTCTGCGGGCAATATTGGTCATGCCCATAACACCGCCGATCGGAGTACGGATGTCATGGGAAATGTGTGCCATCAACTCCGTTTTTGCACGGTTGGCACGGTTGGCTTCCTTTGCCGCCAGCTCCAACAAACGAGCACTTTCCTTCTGTTGCTTGGAAAGTCCTTCTCTACTCTTTAAATATACAAATAAAATTACGGTTACGGATATAAATCCAACCAAAATCAGAATTATTACCCATATCATCATATTGGCATAATCATCCAGGTCGGACTCCGAGCCCACCACTACATCACTGTCGACTACCACCATCAAATTCCAGTTCGGTATATTGGCCACCGGACAGGTCGCCAGATAATAATCGATTCCCTGATAAGAAATCTCCATGCAGTAGATTCCCTTATCACTGGAAACCACCTTTTTTAGCTTTTCCCAATCACCGCTGATGAGTTCAACATTCCGCTCCAGTTCCTGCAAATAATCCGCTTCCAGCGGGATGTCAAATATCTTACTCTGTCGATACAAACGAGTACCGTCATTTCCGAGAATATAGACACTGCTCTTTTCCGCATAGGAATTGGAAACCAACGCATACTCAAGATGAGAGGTTTCAATAATTACCGTGTAATACTCAAACTTCCTGTTTTCTTCTTTTACATAAATCGGATTCTCCAACTTAATCCAACAAAACAAGTGTTTTTTCTCTTCTCCCGGAACAAAACGAATCCATAAACGTTCTTCGGCAATGTTTTCAATCAAATACTCTTTATTTTCCCATACACCGGTAGTACCGTCCGATTTATAATAAGTTCCATCCTCACTTACCGCATAAGCTTCACTTTCTTCCATAGCAAAGAAATGATTCTGCTCCGCTAAAACGGCAATCAATTCCTCCGCATTTTCAAATACACTTCCGTCGATATAGGAACCGGTCAGCTGAATCATCTCTCGTCTGGAGGAGGCATACAATTCCGCCAGCTCCGCCAAAGTCACCGTAAGCTCTGCTACATGCTTTCCACGCTCCTCGCGAATATTCCCGCAAAAAAAAGAATAAAGTCCGTATCCCGCGCAACAAAACACAAGCAGAAGAGCTACATATACCACAACTGCTACTTTTTTGAAACGACCTAATACCGACTTTTTTCCTTTTGCTTTTTCCATAGTTCCTCCCGGAGCATTTGTAGAATGAATTTTACAAAAAATACCTTTTTATTTTACCACATCTCCGCGAAAAAGCAAGCAAAATATTTGCATATTTACAAAAATACGTCCAGCACCTCACTACCTTCTTTTACAAAGGCTATATATTGATTGATTTCTGCCTTTATCCTTACCTTTTGTTTTCCTTCGTATACCTTCTTATCAATCACAGATACCCAATGTCCTTCCGGCAAATATACCTCCCGTTCGGTCTGGCCCCGCTCCAATATCGGCGCAAATAAAATCTCCTCACCGAACATGTACTGGTCCTCCAACGTATAACATACTTCATCTGTATAAAAGTCAAAAAACATCGGACGCATCATCGGAGAACCGGTCTTACTTGCAATATCCATGTACTTCATAATATACGGTCTCAGCTTTTCTCTTGTCTCGATGAGACTTTTGATAATCTCATAATTCCGCTCTCCGAACATCCAGATTTCGTTCGGACCGCCACTCCGTTCGATTATGCCCGGGTTCGGCTCCGGCTGATTCGGCGTCCGATTTCTGGCTCCGTGGAGACGCATAATCGGAGAAAACAATCCGAACTGAAACCACCGCACAATCAGCTCCCTGAAGTCCTCGCTTTCCGTATCTCCCGATAAAAAGCCGCCGATATCACTGTTCCACCAGGAAATGCCGCACATCCCCATGGAAAGACCGCTGGTTACACTCTGTCTTAAAGCCTTCCAATCCGACATAATATCCCCGTTCCAAACCGCCGCTCCGTACTTCTGACTGCCCGGATACGCCGCACGGGTCAAGGAAATAATCTCCGTCTCTCCCTCTTCCTGTAATCCCTCATATAACATCTTCACATAGTAGTACGGATACAGCATGGCCGTCTGGGCACCGTTTCCCAAATAAAAATGCAGATGTCCGAACTGCTGCGGGTGTACCTCCGGCTCT
>JAFTPY010000023.1 GCA_017463035.1 Lachnospiraceae bacterium | reverse complement strand
CTGTTGCATTCTCCGAAAATCGTCTTTTTCGACGAGCCTACCATCGGTGTGGATGTGGTGGGCAAAGAAACGATTCGGAATTTTATTTGTGAGTTAAACGAGAGAGACAAAGTAACGATGATTTTTACCACCCACGATATGTAGGATATCGAGAAAACCTGTAAACGTTTGGTGATTATTGATAAAGGCTCTAAGGTGTACGATGGTTCGTTATCCGGCATTCGTGATGCCTACGGAACAACGAGACAACTGGATGTAGAGTTTACTACGGATTGTACGGGTGCTCCGATGGATAAGGTTGAAATCAGAGAACTGGATGCTCCGGGCGGAAGAAAAAAGCGCTTCCTGTGTGAAAATCGGGAGGTGCAGATTGATTCGTTAATGAGTACGTTGTTAACCACGTACCATATTCGTGACCTGACGGTTTCCGAACCGGAAATCGAAGGGCTGATTCGTAAGATTTATAACGGGGAGGTGTCCTGATATGAAGCTCTCCCCTTATTTGGCCTTTGCAAAAAAGAGTTTTTTATCCAGAAGTGCGTACCGGTTCGATCACTTTATGGGTATCCTGAATACCCTTTTAAGAATCTTTATCTTTTGGGGAATCTACCTTGCGCTGTACAACGGAAAAAGTGAAGTGGACGGTGTCACCATGACCATGGTAACAACAAACTTCATTCTTTCCATGGGACTCAGTACCGTATTTTGTGTCAACGATTTCTATCTTCCGAATCGGATTCAAAACGGAAGTATTGCCAATGAGATGTTGCTTCCGGTAAGTATTCATGGACGAATGCTGGCGGACAATTTGGGAAATGCGCTGTTTCAACTGGTGTTTCATTTTATTCCTGCGGTTGTAATATCAGTATTGGTAATCGGCATTCATGCACCGGCAAGCTTCGCTATGTTTGCGCTGTTTTTGCTTAGTGCAATCTTTGGCTACGGCGTTTTATGGACCATCAGCTTTGCTTTGCAAATGCTTGCCTTTTGGCTGATTAATGTGTGGAGCATTATGACCATTAAAAATGTATTTATCAATGTGCTGTCTGGGTCCATGATTCCTCTTTGGTTTATGCCGGACTGGATGAAAGGGGTGCTTACGTTTACACCTTTTTCATCGATTTACTTTACGCCGGTACAGATTTACTTAGGACAGTTGTCTGTTTCTGAAATCATAAAGGGCTTCGGAATTCAATTGCTTTGGATTCTGCTGTTTGTGATTCTCGGCAAAGTCCTTTGGAGACAGGGACAGAAAAAGCTTGTGGTACAGGGAGGTTAATATGGCAAAAAACGATACATTGCATTTGGTGGGCGTGTACACCAAAACTATTATGCGCTCCTGGTTTCAGTACAAGGTAGATGCGGTTCTACGTTCTCTTGCGGTATTCCTCCGAGAGTCTACCGGAATTATTGTCATTTGGTTTACTTTGTTGAAGTTTGATACTTTAAACGGTTGGAACATTCAGGAGATGCTCTTTTTGTTCAGCCTTCTGTTTTTGACTTACGGTATTTTAATCGTGTTCTTTACCGGACTTCGTGACTTCGGAAAGACAGTTCGAAGCGGAGGTTTTGATCGGTTTATATTGCGTCCGCGGGGACTGTTGTTCCAGTTAATCTTTTCCGATGCGGACTGGTTTGCTGCCATCGGTCACGGAGGTCTTGGAGTTGTATTATTTATCATTTCTGCCGGAAACGTAGGAATCACTTGGAATTTCGGGACGATTCTTTACTATGTATTTACGGTCATCGGCGGTGTGTTGATTCAGGGGGCTATCTTCTTGTTTTTGGCAACACTGAATATTTATCTTTTGGAGACAAACAGTCTAAAGGAACTGTTTTACTGGAATGCGCGTCGCTTTGCGGGGTATCCGATCAGTATCTTTCATAAAGCGATTCAGTTCTGTATGATTTACATTGTGCCGTTTGCTTTTGTAAACTACTTTCCGGCGCAATTTTTACTGCGGAAGGATGATATGGCAGCGTATCCGGAGATTTTCATGTATTTGACTCCGACAGTGGGAATTGTGCTGTATTTGCTGGCCTACGCCTTTTGGAAATTCAGCATTCGGTATTATAAGAGTTCGGGGAATTAAGTGGGGAGTTGTTGAACGATTGAGAAGGAGCACGGATTCCGGCAAGTACTGTATACGTTGGAGGAAGCATTGGAAAAGAATCGAAAGATGCTTGAAGGGGAAGGAAAGCAGGCTTGGAATCAGCGGGAATACAGGACGTTATTGCTGATAAAGGAGTATTTGGAAAGGGGTTAAGGTAAATGGAATATCTGTTGAAAAACGGGAAAAAAGTTTTAATTCGAAAACCGACAGTAGAGGATGCAGAAGCTATTATTAATGTCATGACGACTGCCGATACTGAAACTTTGTTTTTAGCAAGAAACCCGGGCGAATTTTGTACGCCGGTGGAGCGGGAAAAGCAAATTATAGAAAATGTTCTTGCGGATGATGCTGTTGAATGGTTTGTGGCGGAATATGACAATAAAGTAATCGGACAATGTTCGGTTGGGCTGGTGCGGAGAAATGAAAGATACCGTCATAGAGCGGGGGTTGCGTTCGTAATTCTAAAGGATTATTGGAATCTTGGAATCGGCGGACGAATGATGGAGGAATGCATAAAGTGGTGCAGAGAGCATGGTATTGCTCAAATAGAGTTAGATGTTGTAAAAAATAATGATAGAGCAGTTAAGATGTATCAAAACTTTGGGTTTGAGATTATCGGAACGAAAGAAAATGCTTTGCGATATCAAGATGGGACATATGCCGATGAATATTTAATGGTGAAGAAGTTGTGAGATTGGAAGAAGTATGAAAGAACGGGTTGTGCGAGTATTGAAAAAGTAGATAAAAGGTAAGCAAAGGCTCTGATGGCAAGGAATTGCGGTCAGGGCCTGTTTTTGTATGTAATAGATACGAAGGTAAAACGGTAATCGTAATTGCATCAGAAAATAGTATTTGCTATAATAGAGAAAGAACAGAGCGTAAGGAGAACCAACCATGAAGATAGACCGCTTAATCGGAATTATTACAACTCTCCAACAGAAAGGAAAGGTAACCGCACCGTACCTTGCGGAAAAGTTTGAGGTGTCGAGACGTACAATTAACCGCGACATTGAGGATATTTGTCGTGCCGGGATTCCGATTGTGACCACACAGGGAGCAGACGGTGGTATTCAAATCATGGAAGGGTTTCAACTGGATACGACGGTGTTTACCGAGGAAGAGTTGGAAGCGATTCTGATCGGCGTGAAGTCGGTGGACAGCGTGTCTCGTGCACCGAAGCATGCCGGAGTCAGTGGGAAAATCGGTGGGATGCTTCCGATTGCGGAGCATATTGTGATTGATTTGGCGTCCTTTTATCACGGGAGTTTGTCGGAGAAGATTGACTTGTTAAAGCGGGCGATAAAAGAAAATCGCCGGGTAAAGTTTCACTATTATTACAACCGGGAAGAGGGAGATAAGGTAATCGAACCGGCATTAATTGTGTTTCAGTGGTCTAACTGGTATGTGTTCGGTTTTTGTCCGGAGCGAAATGATTTTCGGATGTACAAGCTGCATCGGTTGTGGGAACTTGAACTTTTAGAGGAGACCTTTGAGCCGAAAGAGATTCCGGAGGAAAAGAAGCAGTTCGGGCAGAATATGACGGACGATATCATCATTCCGGCAATTTATGAGGCAAGTGAGACCTATCGGTTGGTAGAGGAATACGGACCGGGATGTTATAGAGTACAGGAGGATGGTCGACTTTATACCGAATGGGGATTTTCTTCTTTTGAGCGTGCGTTGGACTGGTTTCTTGGGTTCGGATGCAGAGTGCAGGTGCTGGGACCGGAGGACTTTAAGGCGTTGTATGTGAAGGAATTGGAAAAGATGCTCGGTATGTACAGAGGATAACGTGTGAGATATCGGGAAATTGATTTTAGAATGAAACATGACATACAGGTGTCATGTTTGAAGGAATAGAATAGATACAAAAGCACAGGAAAAGGAGAAAAACGATGGTAGAGTCAATGTGCGGTTGTATCTGTTCTACTTGTGAGTTTGTAGAAAAATGCGGGTGTAAGGGCTGTTTTGCGTCGAAGGGATATCCGTTTCACGGAGAGTGCAAGTTTGCGCTATGTTGTATGGAACGTGGATATAACCATTGCGGAGAATGTGAAGAATTTCCATGTCAGGAGTTGAAGGACTATGCTTATGACCCGGAATATGGAGATGAGAACGGTTCCAGGCTTGAGGTGTTGAGAAGGTGGGCAAAGGGCGAAGTGTGAGGTGAGTGTAGGATGGATATGAAAAAAGTGATTTCCCTTCGTATGGAACGGCAGTTTTTGGCGAAAGGGGCAAAGGAAGAAGAATACAGAGAGCTTTATCGGGATATGCAGCCGGGGTTAAATGTGTACTGGAACGGGTTCGGACAACCTCCGGTACTAAGCTTTCGCGCGGCGTTTGATGATATTGAGTTTAACAGAAAACGGCAGATGAAGCGAAAACTGATAAAGGGACGTTTTACCGGCGGGAACTTGGGGTGGATTATGCCGTCAGAGATGGAACTGTTCGCTGCCTTGTATCGGAAACCGCTGACAAAGCCGACGCTGATACAAGAAGAGATATTGCATTTGATTGAACATGCGGGACCGTTTACGATTCAGCAGATTAAGGAAGAAACCGGATATTTGGTAAAGGAAATCACGCCGGTACTGCATCGGTTGCAGGAAGCATTTTTGATTTATGAAGATCAGTATGACGGCGAATGGGACCGAGGCTGGTATACTTTTACGGAAATGTTCCCGGATTGCGAGTTGGAGCGGTACAGCAGAAGGGATGCTTTAAAAGTGGTACTTCGCCGGTTTGCCTATCGTCATGTGGTGTTTGACACCGCTATGGCAAAGAGCTATTATAAATTGCCGGAAAAGGAAATTAAAGTTGCGGTTGCGGAACTTGTGGCAGAAGGTGTGTTGGTGGAGGAAGCGGGAGCGTATTTGCTAAAAGAGGATGCGGATCTTCTTGTGAATTATGAACCGATACCGTTGCACTTTGTCTATGCGGTGCATCGTAATGATTTCTTGTATAAATCGAACGAGCATATCTTAAAGGAACAGTTCAAACCGCTGTATGAGCATTTGGAATACGACCACGAACCGCTTCAATATCTATTGATTGACGGAGAGTTCCGCGGCGCGGTGGTAGGGCATTTCAGAAACGGTCCATATGACTTGAATGATGTGGTGTGCGATTTGCCGGACGCGGAAGCGAGAAAGGAAGAAATTCTGGAAGCAGTCCGGGAAGTGAACTTCGGGAAAGGTCCGGAGCGGTTTATGGGGAAGATGCTTGAAAGGAAGTAGGAAAATGGAAAAGAAGAAAATAGAGGTAATTACGTATTTATCCTTTAAGGGAAATTGCGAGGAAGCGCTGAACGCTTATATTGCGGCATTCGGCGGAGAGATTTATTTTATGTCCCGTTGGACGGAGGAAACATTTGATGTGACACCGGAGCAGATCGGTAAGGTGATGCACGTAGAATTTGCACTGGGAAGCACTCGCATGGCGGGCGGTGATACCTTTGATGGTGCAGGAGTGAATACGGATGTAAAGTTGATGATTCACATGGATTCCAAGGAGGAAGCATTGCATGCGGTGTCTGTGTTGGCAGAGGGTGGAACTGTGATTTCGCCGTTAAAGCCGCATCCGGCACCGGATGACGGAGGCTGTGGTTCTGTCACGAAGGACCGGTTTGGGTATACATGGATTATAACTTGCCCGAATCCGGAGAAGCAGTAGAGAATGAGATTGATGATTGCTGAGGGAGAGCTATGAAGTATGTTTGTACACTGATTTCTGTTAAGGATATGGAAATCAGCAAGAAATTTTATCATGATGTACTAGGTTTGGAGGTCATTTCTGATTTGGGTGCTAACGTCGCGTTGACAGGAGGCTTTGCTCTTCAAACTATGGATACTTGGCAAGACTTTATTGCCCATAAAGAGGTACGCTTGCAGAATAATGCAGCGGAATTGGTGTTTGAAGAAAGGGAAATGGATGCGTTCTTGGAGCACTTGAAATGCTTTGATATAAAATACGTCCATGATATTGTAGAGCATAGTTGGGGACAACGTGTCATCCGTTTTTATGACCCGGATTATCATATCATTGAGGTCGGTGAAGATATGGAGATGGTTGTAAAAAGATTTATTGCTACAGGAATGACGGAACTGCAGGTTGCAGAACGAATGAATGTGCCGTTGGAATATGTGCAGGGGTACTTGAAGGATTAACGGATTTTACCCAAAGTCTACCCGAAAACCACCCGATTTCCACCCGAAATCCCTCTTTCATTCGGAATTTAAGTGTGATATATTTACAATGTACAGTGGATATGCGAAATGACAAGGGCTGGGTACAAAAGAGTTGAGGAACGTTTAAGTGTTTGCGTAGAGCGTATTTTGTGATATCTTGTCACTTTTTGAAACGTTTTTGTCATGTTTTGAAGACAAATTGAAGACTTCTTGTAACTTCCTTTTTGCAAGAACCTATGTTATACTTATACTCGTCAGTAGTAGACGAGTCACAACTGAATATGTTTTTTGTAAAGCCGAACCGGTTCCGTTTTTTGTTTTGGAATTGCTTCGGCTTTTTTGAGTTGTCATCAACCGACAAGGTGGTGGCAACGGGGTCCCGCAAATGTTTTGTTTACGGAAGCATGAAAAATGGCGTCAGCTATCGAGTAGATAGTGACGTCTTTTTTTATGCCTCGGAGTGCAGAGGATGGGAATTCTTTGCCGGGGTTAAGGGGAGGCCCCTTATCGGGTCAAGGGCGGAAGCACTGCCTAGTGAATTGTCGTTGCGACAATTCGTACTGGGTATTACTTGTCGCAAACGCAAGGTGATGTAGCTACGCTGCGGATGCCGGCGAGTTCAAAAAAGGAGGAAAAACGAATGAGAGCTTCCAGACATAACGGAAGAAAAGGAAAGAACGGCGTGTATGATGTGAAGCATAATGACCGGGAATTCAATGTGGGAAACAGTGAACACATTGATGCGGAGCGTGCCAAACAAAATGTTTACTGGGACTGTTACCAAGGGTACAGTTTTGGTGAAAGTGGCAGGGAGGAGAGGATGAGGTTTACGCAAGTGGAGTCGGAGTATTATTACGACCATTATTGGGAACATGTGCAGGAGCAGAACCAGCGGAACGAAGAGGCGAGACATGGGGAACGGAATCGTTCAGTAGAGGATTTGTTGAAGAATAGCAAGACCTGTCCGGAGGAAAGTCTGCTTCAGTTGGGGAATATTGACCGGTCGGTGCCGGCATCGGTTTTGGCAAAAGTGGTGGCAGAGTTCTTTGAGGAATTTGAGCGGCGGTATGGTTCTCATGTGCATATTTTGGACTGGGCGCTTCATCTGGATGAGGGGACGCCCCACGTTCATGAGCGGCATGTGTTTGATGCAAAGAACCGGTACGGCGAGCTTTGTCCACAACAGGAAAAGGCATTGGAGGAGCTGGGCTTTGAACTACCGGACCCGACAAAGAAGAAGGGAAAGTACAACAACCGGAAAATGAGTTTTGATGCGGAGTGTCGGAGGTTGTTTTTGGAGATTGCGCAACGAAACGATGTGCAGGTGGAGTGCGAACCGATTTACGGTGGAGTCACTTATTTGGAGAAGCAGGACTTTATTATCAAGAATCAGAAGCGGCGGTTGGAAGAAAAGCAGGCGGAGTTTCAGGAGATTACCATGAAAGTGGCGGACATGGAAGCTTTTGTGGAGGAGATTGCGGAGGAAGCCTATGAGAAGGCCTGTGAAACGGTGACGGAGGATGTGGTGGAGCAGACCGGATAAGAAAATCTGAAGGAATTGCATAAGTACAAGCAGTGGATCACCTCAGAGGAACGGAAGCTACCGAAGGAAGTGCGAAGCCTGGTGGGACGATGCATGGACACTTTGGAGAAACGATTCAGGGATGTGGCAGGGCAGATGGTTCGCCGGGTGAAGGAGGCATTGCAGAATCCGAAACGCAAGGAAGCAGCAAAGGAAGAAATCAAGCAACAGGCAAGGATTTCTGTCAAAGAGAAGCTTGCAAAGCTTCGGAAAGAGATCGATGCACAGAAGTCCGAGAAAAGAACCGGGCAGAGAAAAAAGAGGGAGGAAGAGTTGACATAAGAGGATTTATAATGACAAAAGAAGTCCGGTCTATCCTCGCAAAAAGCCTCATAGTATTGAAACAGAAGGACAAGCGACAGAAGGAGGTGGCGATTCCGCTTGGAGAAAACAAAACTGAATTATCGATTCCATAATCCGAATTCGGCGGAAGACACCGCTGACTTCTTGTGTAAGCTTTTGATTGAAGCGAACCGCGGAAAAGTGGAGCGGGCGATGGAGCGAGCTGCGTTGCAGGACGCGGAAAGTGATGCGTACATAGAACCGGAGCAGGAGAAGGAAGAGAAGAAGCGTGTAGGATGAAGTGAGTGAGGCGAAGGCCTTGCTTTTTTGATTTATAGAGAAAAAAGGCCAAAATCAACTGGTAAATGAGAAGAAATCGAATTTGGATGTTGATTTTTTGCAAAAACGGTGTATAATAGAGAGTAGAAAAGAAGGCGAGGTGGCAATTATGTTAATACAGTTCAGTTTTAAAAATTTCAAGTCATTTCGAGAAGAGGCTATTTTAGATTTGTCCGCAGCAAAGATGACGGAGTTTTCTGAAAGAATAGTGTCTGTTGGTAATGAGAAGATTTTGCCGGTTGCTGCAATTTACGGTGCAAATGCGAGCGGCAAGTCAAATGTATATAATGCTTTCGGCTATATGTCCGATTATGTTGTGAATTCCTTTAAGTATGGTGATGAGGAGGAAGAGTTCGAGGAGTTCAGACCGACTCCGTTCTTGTTTGATTCGACATCTGCCAATGCAGAATCTAGTTTTGAGGTGTACTTCACTTTACCGGGAGATAAGACTGAGAGGATATATAACTATGGTTTCTGTGTCAACAGAGAAGGAGTGACGGAGGAGTGGCTGAATTCCAAGGCGAAGACAGCCAGAAGTTACAGTAGAGTATTCTATCGCGGAACAGCAGATGAGGAACTGGATTTGTCGGGCTTCCCGAAGAGTAGTAGGGATAACATTCAAGTTGCCCTGGAGAAGCAGGT
>JAFTPY010000181.1 GCA_017463035.1 Lachnospiraceae bacterium | reverse complement strand
TTTTTATTGCCATGAGTGACGGGTGTCCTCATGCGGGAATCGGCACGGCGTATAATTTCGGTTGGAAACGGGATGACATTGCGGCATTTATGCAGACGCTGGTGCCGGCAGGATATACGGCAAAAACACTGTCTACGATTTTGGTGGATGAGTGTAATAAGCTGTACGGGAACCGCCCGGGAGACGATACAACAGCCTGTGTAGTACGGGTACGGAAACGTGAACCGATGAACATTTTGTTTGGACCGCCGTCCAACCGGGACGACGGAGAACGTATGATGTCCCTGTTCTTCTCCAAGGAAGGAAAGCATATTATATGCGGAGGAACTACATCCTCGATTGCGGCCAAATATCTGGGGAAACCGCTTCGGGCAACGCTTAACTTCGAGCGTTCCGACGTCCCGCCCATTGCTACCATCGAGGGCGTGGATTTGGTAACGGAGGGCGTTATTACCGTAAATAAGGTGTTGGAATATGCCAAGGACTATTTGGGCGACAATGTGAACTATGAGCACTGGAGCATTAAGCATGACGGTGCGTCTTTAATCAGCAGGCTTTTGTTCGAGGAAGCAACGGATATTAATTTCTACGTGGGCAGGGCAATTAATCCGGCTCACCAGAATCCGGATCTGCCCATTAACTTTAACATTAAAATGAATCTTGTGGAAGAACTGTCCAAATGCCTGCGGCAGATGGGAAAACGTATTAAGGTCAGCTATTTCTAAGGAGAGGCTTATGAGAAAATTTGATACAAAGGTACAACATTTAAAATATAAGGTGCTGCGGGAGGTGGCCCGCCAGGCGTGGAACGACACACTGTTGGAAAATGTGTTGGATATTCCGAAGACCATTGTGCCGGGAAAAACGCCGACCATGCGTTGCTGTGTGTATAAAGAGCGTGCAATTCTGGCGGAGCGAGTGAAGGTTGCCATGGGCGGGAATAAGGAAAATCCGAATATTATTGAGGTAATCGACATTGCCTGTGACGAATGTCCGGCTGCGGGCTACGAGGTGACGGATTCCTGTCGCGGCTGTCTTGCCCACCGGTGTGAGGATGTATGTCCGAGAGGAGCTATTTCTTTTGATCATAATCATGTGGCGCATATTGATAAATCCAAGTGCGTAGAGTGTGGTCAGTGTGCAAAGGTATGTCCGTATTCCGCCATCGTAAACCGCAAGCGTCCGTGTCAGAATGCCTGCAAGATTAAGGCAATTTCTATTAACGAGAACAATGCGGCATCCATTGATAATAACAAGTGTATCTCCTGCGGTGCCTGTGTATATCAGTGTCCGTTCGGAGCGATTATGGATAAGTCGTTTATCTTAAACGTAGTGGATTTACTGAAAAAGAGTGAACAAGGAAAGAACTATAAGCTGTATGCGGTGGTGGCACCGTCTATTTCCAGCCAGTTTACCTATGCAAAGTTAGGCCAGGTTATTACAGGACTGAAAGAACTGGGCTTCCATACGGTAGTAGAAGCAGCATTGGGCGCAGATCTGGTGGCGATGAAGGAGTCCAGAGAGCTTGTAGAAAAGGGATTTTTGACCAGCTCCTGCTGTCCGGCCTTTGTAGCCTACATAAAGTCGGAATTCCCGGATTTGGTACCGTTTATTTCCCATAATCTTTCTCCGATGGCAGCAATCGGAGAGTATATTAAGAAAACCAGCGAAAATGCAAAGGTAGTATTTATCGGACCGTGTACGTCAAAGAAGATGGAGGCGCAGCTTGAGTCCGTAAGGCCTCATGTGGATGCGGTATTGACCTTTGAAGAATTGCAGGCATTGTTTGACAGCCGCGACATTGATATTACCACGTTGGAGGAAGGCGTATTGGACAATGCATCTTACTTCGGACGTATCTTTGCGAGAAGCGGCGGCTTGTCCGATGCGGTAACCCAGGCCTTAAAGGAACAGGGTATGGAAGGCTTCCCGCTAAAGGCAAGTGTATGCGATGGTATTGAAGCATGTCGCGTTGCGTTGCTTAAGAAAAGCAAAAACGTACTGGATGCTAATTTTATTGAGGGTATGGCATGTACCGGAGGATGTATCGGCGGTGCGGGATGTCTTACTCACGGAGAAAAGAATAAGGCAGAGGTAGACAAGTACGGACGGGAAGCAATGGAAAAAACAATTTCAGACGCAGTTTCGGTGTTACAATAGGTGTCGTCTTATCGGATTCTTAGGTAGGACAGCGAAAGGGGATACAAGGAATGTCTTGTATCCTTTTTGCGTTAGAAAAGGGGATACAACTTTGCGTCGGATATTGTGGAATTAAATACTGTGATATGATATAATATGGTTATCATTATTGCAGAATGAGGTATTTATGAATATTTTAATTATTGACGGACAAGGCGGGCAGTTGGGTGCCCAGCTGGTAAAAGGAGTGGTATCTCGATATGGTGATGTACAGGTTACTGCGGTAGGAACCAATGCGACGGCAACGGCGACAATGTTAAAGGCCGGGGCAAAGCATGCTGCTACAGGTGAGAATCCGGTAATTGTGGCCTGTCGGAAAGCGGATGTAATAATCGGTCCCATCGGTATTGTAATTGCGGACTCCATGTACGGAGAGATTACGCCGAAGATGGCGGTTGCTGTGGGACAAGCGGATGCAACACGTATATTAATCCCGATGAACCGGTGCGAGAATGTAATCGTCGGTGTAGAAGATGTCACAGTGACCGCGATGGTAGAGGGTGTGTTAAAAAAACTCGACAGAATATTAAAAAATTAATATCAGATGATGTTGAAACACATGGAATGATATGATATACTGACAGTGTTATCCAGAAGGATAACGCTGAGCAGAAGCTCTTGTTTGTATTTGATTCGATTTATTAAAGGCAGTATGACAGAAGTTGCATTGACACTAGGAAGGTGTTATTTTCCCTGTAGGGAAAGTAGCATCTTTTTTGTGTAAAAAGGAGAAACAAATGAGAAAGAATAACAATATTTTTAAAATGGTATTGGCAGCAATGTTTTTGGCAATGGCCTATGTATTGCCGTTTTTTACGGGGCAGATTCCGGAAATCGGTTCTATGCTCTGTCCGATGCATATTCCTGTATTGCTTTGCGGCTTTATTTGTGGATGGCCGTGGGGATTGGCTGTGGGCTTGTTTGCACCGTTGCTTCGTTCTGTGATACTCGGTATGCCGCCGCTTTTTCCGACGGCTGTTTGTATGGCGTTTGAGTTGTCCGCTTACGGTGCAATGACCGGGCTTTTTTACAAGTGGTTACCGAAAAAGAAAGGATTTATTTATGTATCTCTTATTTCGGCTATGGTAATCGGACGTCTGGTTTGGGGACTTGCAATGTTGGTGTGTACGGGAATCAAGGGCGGAAGCTTCGGAATTAAGATATTTTTGGCAAGTGCAATATCCAACGCTCTTCCGGGGATTGTGATTCAGATTGTGTTAGTTCCGTTGGTTGTGATGTTGCTGGAGCGAGTGATGCGTTCCGAAGAAAACCGTTAGTATTTTAAGGAAGAATGTGAATGGAAACGAGAGAAAAGATAAAGGCGGCGTTGGTCTGTCACTGTAAAAGGTATCCGAAATTGCAAATTCGGGATATGTTTAAGTATATCTATCAAAGCTCCTTCGGCTGTGAGCATATGATTTCAAGTCCGGAAGCAGTGGAGGACTATATTCGGAAAGAGACGGAGCAGTATGTATCTGTGGCAGAGGAAGTGATAGAACCTTTGGACGGAGACTATTGCAGAGTGCATCTGGACGTTATAAGAGAAGGTCTTTCCGCAAGTACGTTGGCAAAGCTGTTCTACCTTTCAGCCGGCCATGTGGAGGACGGCAGAGAGCGTCTTTCGGAGAAGCTTTCGGTTTTGTCGGAGGCTGTGGAAGAGGGAGTAATTCCTTTTGAAAAAGAAACGGTAATCGAGGCGTTGAAGGAATGGCGTGAGGCAGACTATCCGGCCTGCCACCATTCGGAAGTTTTCCGGGCAGCATATGCTCCTGCGTATCGGTTGATAAAAAAGGAATATGCTGTGTTCCTTCCGCTTTTTATGCGGATTGACCGTATGTTGCGGGAAGGGCAGGTGACTCTGGCCATGGAAGGAGGCAGTGCCAGCGGGAAAACTACGCTTTCAAATCTTCTTGCACAGGTGTATGATTGTACCGTGTTTCATATGGATGATTTCTTTTTACGTCCGGAGCAGCGTACAAAAGAACGGTTTGCGGAACCGGGAGGCAATGTGGACCGGGAGCGTTTTTTAGAAGAAGTGCTTTTGCCGCTTCACAGACAGGAGTCCGTAGCTTACCGGAGATTCGACTGCAGTACCTTCACCTTGGCGGAGCCGGTTTTGATGAAACCGTCGAAACTTACGGTAATCGAAGGGGCTTACAGTATGCACCCGGAGTTGGCGAAGTATTACAATCTTTCGGTGTTTTTGGAACTTTCAGCGGATTTGCAGAGAAAGCGTATTGAAAAACGGAATACACCGGAACTGGCGAAACGGTTCTTTGAAGAATGGATACCCATGGAGCAGAAGTATTTTACGGAGTTTAAGGTGAAGGAACGGTGTGATATGATATGTAAAACCGAGGCGGTTATGTAAAAGAGAACATAACCGCCTCGGTTTTGCGAAAGTTTTAAAAGTTGTGAGATTCGAGGACGTTTTATTTCGGCCAACGACGTTCTGTCATCAAATCCAGCTTCTTTTGTTCTTTAAAGGTGCCGTCTGCGTTAAAAATGTTGGCATAGAAGCGGCAGAGGATAGCGTATTTTTCATCGGTGGTGGTAACGCCTCCCATACTATCAACCTCGATGGTGGCAGAAAAGGAGGAATCGATGATGTCTTTGGTAAACCAGCAGACGGAATCGCCTGTTACATACACTTCGTCACCTAAGGAACCGGCTACAGAATAAAACTCCTGTGGTGTACCGGCGTCCGGACCGCAAACGAGAAGCACAGCGGTAAAGTGTTCCCGGAACATGGCAAGCAGTTCTTCTTTGGTAAAGCTGTTATGAATGTATTTGTCTCGGTTTTCAAAACTTGAAAGCTTAATTCTTAACGAATAAAGGTCGCGCATGAGATAATTGCGATAATCATTCGGTGCCTTCGGGGTAGCATAACCAGAAATATAAACAGTGCCGTTATGCTCGCAAAAGTCGGCAATGTAGAAATCACATCCTTCGCTTTCGTAGCGGAAGTCCCCCACAAGGTTACCGTCGAAATCCAGCTTCAGAACATGGGAAAAGTCAACGACAACGTAACTGGATAAGCTTATCAGATATCCGGAGTCCGTCAGAGCTACATGTTCAATCGTGCGGTCTTTGATATCAAGAACATTGGCAAATACCGGCTTGCCGTCCTTGCTGTATTTATTCACACAAATGTGGTCTCCGACTTCATCACCGACGCTGCATCGACCGAAGGTGGTGTAAGAACCGTCCGGGTTGCACAGAGCCTTATAAATCGTATCAAAGCCTGTACTGTTGTTTTGAAGGGTTTTCCAGAGAACATTGCCGTCTGCATCCAGCAAAATCAGCATTGCAATTTTGTCTTTATAATCGGAGTTTTGCTGTATGCCGTAAACGAGAACAGGTTCTGTTTCGGATACCGGGTCACCATAGAAACCGTTGATGTTGATATCGGTGAAGGAAACCTCCCAAACCTTTTCTCCGTTGTGATATTTCGTGAAAATACTTTTATCGAAGCTTTCCTGATATGCCTGGGTTAGCGGATTATAGGTGCCTTCGATGGGCGTATAGAGTTTTTCGTACTCGTAATACACCGGTGTTTTGTAATCGGAAATGGATGTTTCCGGCAGGGTGGTATCCCATTCCGCATCATCTCCGGTAATTTCATAGCCGCGTATCACATCCGGTCTGCTGTTTAAAAGTACGTCGGTGGTCAAGTCGTTTGTGAAGGAAAGGGAATAGAAGTCCCGGTAAACGTCCTTGATCTCGTTTCTTGTAAGCCCTTCTGTGGATAGGTCGTTCTCGTAGAAAAAGGTCAGGGCGTTTTTGTATTCCTTTCTCGCAGCAGCATAAGCATATGCTCCTGCTCCGACGCCTACTAACAGTGCGGCACAGGCGGCAGCGGCAAGGAGGCGCCGGAAGGTGACCGAAGTCCGGCGGGCGGTTTTGCGTACCGGAGCGGTAATTCCGGTTTCTGTTGAGGCGTTGTTGTTTTCGGTGTATTCTTTTGTGCCGAGGGTTACACCGGTCTTTTCCGCCACGGCAGTTTGGATACTTTTTAGCGTAGCATCATCAAGAGTCTCTGCCTGAAAGAGTTCCTCCGGAAGGGTATCCAGTTCCTCCGGCGTTAAGGTATCTAAAATTTCGTATAAGTCTTTTTTCATACGCGTTCACCTCCGAATAAATTGCGTAATTTTTGAATGGCTCTGTGGGCACGGGTGTCCACGGAAGAAACGGTCAGGTTAAGTCGTTCGGCGACCTCTTTGGAGGATTCGGATAAGTAGTATTTGCGGAGCAAAATGGTACTGTCCGGTTCGCCAAGTGCTTTGATTTCCCGAAGGAGTTCTTCTTTGAATTCCTTGGTAATCAGTGCCTCCTCCACGGAAAAATTCTCATCCTGCAGCTCGGTAATTCCTTCCGCATCCAGGGAAAGGTTACCTGCCTCTTTTTTGTACCTGCGCAGTCGGTCAAAAGCGTTGTGGCGGGCAATGACGCAAAGCCAGGCCCGGATACTTCCGGCGGCCTGCTGAAATTTGTCCAGGTCACAATAAAACTCGCTGAAGGTATCTGCGACGCAATGCTCAATGTCCGCATCACAGAAGTTTGGACCGGCCAACTTGTGTTTTACAACGGAGTAAATCAACCCCGCGTATTGCGTGAGCAGAAGCGTCATACCGGCGTTGGGGTCGGTCTTTAGTATATTCATTAATTCATCGTCCTGCATCGAATACCTCCCAGATGTGATTGAATCGATTCACCTATTACTGCGTCGGAAAACGGAAAATCTTACACTTATTTTTATTTTTTTCCGGTTTGTTTTCTGCTTGCAGTGCTTGGAAAGAAAATCGGGGATTTAAAAACTTTAGGAACAAGTATATCATATTTCGAAGACTTTGTGCCGATATATATTACAAAGGAAATGAAGACGAACTTACGGATAGCGTTATGGTTTCAATGGAGTGTGCGTTGGGGCTGTAGCGCTTTATCTATTTCGGAGGTTTTTCTCGGAAAGGAGAGTTGTGATGTGGATAGGTACGGTGCAGAGTGGATACGGAACTTTAGGAAATGAGTTGAATACGGAGGGAAAGAAAAGGAAAAGTTCTTTTGGGACAGAACTGACTACGAAGGAGAAGGATAAAACCACGGAATGTATGGCTTTCCTCCGGGAAAAGAGCGAAGAGATATTGGAAAAGCTCCGGAACGGAGAGACGGAGGTATCTTACCCCATCGGTGCAGAATCTTATACGGAGCGGGAATGGGATAAGCTTCTCGAGAAGTTTGACGATATCCAGGAGGATGTAAGGCAGAAAATGGAGGAGCGGTTTCGAAAGCAGGAGGAGAAGAAAGTGCGGGCAGAGAAGGAAAAAAAGGAGGAAATGCGATGAACTATGAAGAGATGAAACGGGAGTATTTAAAGGGATGGCATACATGGAATGTGCGCAGTGTACTTTCTCATGTTCATATGCCGGATGGATTTGCCCTGAATGTGGCGTTTAAGGAATACAGTGCGGGGGGATATTTAAAGGAAACGCTCATCGGCCGGTTTGAGGAGGCCTATGTCCGTACACCGAAGGAAACCGCATTCCCGGGAAAGCATGCCTTTGACGAGTCTTATACCGAAATGACCGTAGAGTGGTGCGGAATGGAGATTTCGGTGGAATCCACGATAGAAGAGGATGAGCTGATTTTATTGGTGACACCGGTGAAAAAGCAAATCCGCCCGGCAATGCTGGTCCTGGAAGGAGGCTTCCTTTGGGGACGCGAAGGGTATGTGACAAGACAGGGAGAGACACTGGTTGCCCAAGGGCCGGCAGGGGAACGGCGGGTGTATACCACAGGAACACCGATGCAGGACCCGAATATCCCGGTGCAGACCGCCTATTTATCGGTTGTTTTGGACGGACCGGTGGCCTTTTCTACGGGAAATAAACGAGAGCTTTCCGAGGTACAGGCCTTACTTCGGGCCAGAAAAGCTGCCTATCGGCAGAAAAATGCAAAATACGGCACGTTGCAGGAAATGTATGAGGCCATGGAATGCGCTCTTTCCTGGGACACGATTTACGATGCGAAAAACGACAGAGTGGTATCGCCGGTCAGCCGTTTGTGGAGTATCGGCAGCGGCGGCTATGTGCTGTTTTGCTGGGATAACTTCTTTGCGGGCTTTATGGCAAGTCTGGGAAATCCGCAGCTTGCTTACAGCAATCTCCGGGAGATTTTGAACGAACAGACGGCAGACGGGTTTGTGCCGAATTTTGCCTATGCCACGGGACAGGTCAGCGCGGACCGTTCCCAGCCTCCGGTGGGAAGTACCATGCTTCTGGAAACCTATCGGGTGCTGGGGGAAAAGTGGATCGTGGAGGATATGTATCCAGACCTGCTCCGCTGGAATGAATGGTTCGCCAACCACCGCATGAACGAAAGCGGCGCGCTGTGCTGGGGCAGCGAGGAGATCCCGGTACTTTACGGCAACCGCTGGGAAAAGGAAGGCGTGCATGCCACCTATGGCGCGGCGCTGGAAAGCGGGCTGGACAACTCGCCCATGTACGATGATATCCCCTTCAACAGGGACACCCACCGGTTGGAGCTGGAGGATGTGGGCCTGACGGG
>JAFTPY010000180.1 GCA_017463035.1 Lachnospiraceae bacterium | reverse complement strand
TCGCAGTCTCCAATTTTTACATTATGAATTTCATCTCTCATAGGTTTAAGGACGAGAGCATCATCTGCCGTTGCTATAAAGCAATGGCGTATTGTTATGTTGTTTCCACCCGTTATATCAATCCCGTCGGTATTTGCAACAGACATACGGAGCCGTATCAGATGATTATTGTCTGGGGAATGCCGATTGCTGCAGTGATTGCGTATCTGGTCGGTTCGATAAAGGAAGAGCAGAAGCGCAGAGAAGGCGGCATTACGCAGACAGAGCATAAAAATGTATTTTTTGCATGGTTACAGAATTTAAAAGCCTCGGATTTGTTTCTTTTGATTGTGGGCTTATGTGCGGTAGGTTTGATTCTTATGCCGGAGCTTATTTTTGTCAGAGATATTTACGGCGCGGACAACCAGCGTACCAATACCATGTTTAAGCTGACTTATCAGGCGTTTATTTTGTTCGGTGTGTTTATGGGAACGGTGATTACCAGATACTTCCTTCTTCCGAAGAACGGAAAGCAGTTTGTAGCGGGTGCGGTAATGTTGTTCCTGTTATTGCGTAATGTGGAATATTTTGAGACGGCATGGAATTCCTGGGCCGGGGATTATAAGAATCCGGAGCGGTATATCTCGTTGGACTCTACGGAAAGTACGGATGTATCCGAGGCGGATATGCTGGCGGCGGAATGGATTAACGAAAATATCGAAGGAAGACCTGTTATTTTAGAAGCACACGGACCGAGTTATCGCACCGACGGTGTGGTACATTGCAGAATTTCCGCCCTTACGGGATGTCCGACGGTAATCGGTTGGCGTACCCATGAGTGGTTATGGAAGGGTGATGTGGGAGCCGTAGATGCCAGAGCGGAGGATGTAGAAGCAATCTACGCCTGTGCAAACAAGGAACTGGGTACCATGCTTCTGGAAAAATACGATGTAGAGTATATTTACGTCGGAGAAGTGGAATATTTTAAGTACAAGGATAAGGAAGGAAATTCCCTGTTGGACTATGATTATTTGCGTTCTTTGGGTGAAGTGGTTTATGAAGGGGAAAAGGAATCGAACTTTTACCAGACTTTTATTGTAAAAGTGAAGTAAGTCCGTTTTATTGTACTCTGAAAGAAATATAATGAACCCGTAATAAGGAAACAACACCTTATTGCGGGTTCATTTCAGTTTATTTTTTTCGGAGGATGATAGTATGACAGCGACACTTTTTACAATTCTTATGATCGGTTTGATTTTCTGGTTTGCATTTCAGGAGGGGATTCTTGCCTTTTTTGCGGCTTTTTGTATTCTCGGAATGATTTCGCTTATTGTGGACGAAGCACGAAAAGAAAAGGAAGAAGAGCATATGAAGGAACAGGAAAGAACGGTGTAATCTTCCAGTTTATTTTTTTGAGTAGGACATATAATAACACCGTAATCAAGAGATACACACACAGCGAAAGCGGTGCGGGTGTCCGAGATTATGAAACTTTGAAGCAGCCCGCATCGCGGGAATTGAGGAAGGAGTGTATATTATGTCCAGAGGTAGAAATCGTGTAGAGGTTCCGGAAGCAAGAGAAGCTATGGATCGTTTCAAGATGGAAGTTGCATCTGAAATCGGTGTTCCGTTAAAGCAGGGTTACAACGGTGATTTAACCAGCGCTCAGAACGGTTCTGTCGGCGGTGAAATGGTTCGTCAGATGATCAAGCGTCAGGAAGAGTCTATGTCCGGTAAGTAAGAACCGACAGGAATCTAAAGTAAAATTAGGGTCGTCACTTTTTAGTGGCGGCCCTAGTTTTTTCGTCCTAATTCATAAATAATTGTTGCAATTCAAAGGAGAATGCGATACACTAAACTTATATCAGTGTGCATGTTTGGAGGATGAGCGATGAGAGTAATTGCGGGTTCCAGGCGAAGCATTCGTCTGACCACGGTAAAGGGAGATAAAGTTCGTCCTACCACGGACCGGATTAAGGAGACTTTGTTCAATATTTTACAGCCGGATATTCCGGGTGCGTCCTTTTTGGATTTGTTTTCCGGGAGCGGTGCCATCGGTATCGAGGCCTTGAGCCGCGGTGCAAAGGAAGCGGTTTTGGTGGAGCAGGACAGAGATGCGCTCGCCTGTATCCGAGCCAATATAAAGGCTACCCGGTTTGAGGCGGAAGCACAGGTGAAAGCGGGAGATGTGCTTTCCGTACTTCGTACATTACAGCATGCGCCCTTTGATTTGATTTTTATGGATCCGCCTTATGATATGGGATGGGAAGAGAAGGTTCTTTCCGCCTTGAGCGGGGCTTCTTATGTGGATGAGTATACGAAAATTGTTGTGGAAGGATCTGCAGGAACGGACTTGTCCTATGCGGAGTCTATGGGATTTTCGATTTACCGTGAAAAAAGTTACGGATCCAACAAACATATATTTTTGGAAAAGAGGCAGTTATGAGAAGAGGACTTTATCCGGGCAGCTTTGATCCGGTAACGCTGGGACATTTGGATATTATAAAACGTGCATCGGAAATCGTGGATGAGTTGATTATCGGTGTGTTACGAAACAGCTCGAAGAAGAATATGTTTTCTACGGAAGAGCGTATAGAGCTGTTAAAACGTGTTACCGAAGGAGTGCCGAATGTGAAGATTATATCCTTCGATGGTTTGTTGGTGGACTGTGCGGTAGAGTACGGTACCCATACCATTATCCGTGGTCTTCGTGCGGTTACGGACTTTGAGTATGAGTTACAGCTTGCGCAGACCAACAAGCGGTTGCGTCCGGATATTGATACCGTGTTTTTGACCACCAATGTAGAGTATGCATATCTCAGTTCCAGTATTGTAAGAGAGATTGCAGGTTACGGTGGGGATATCAGTCATTTTGTACCGCAGTGTATTATGGAGGATGTTTACAAAAAAGCGAAGCGAGGAGAATCAGTATGAGTACAAAGCGTATCGAACAGTTGATTGATGAAATTATGGAGTTTGTAGAAAGTTGTAAGGCATCGGCTTTTTCCAGTTCCAAGGTAATTGTGCCGAAGGAAGAGTTGTTTGATTTATTGGATGAGTTGCGTTTAAAGGTGCCGGAAGAGATTAAGCGTTGTCAGAAAATGATTGCAAATCGTGACGCAATTATTGCGGATGCGGAGGACAAGGCTTCTGCAATCGAGCAGGCAGCCAGAGCACAGGCACAGATGTTGATTAATGACAGTGAGATTACCCAGCAGGCAATTTATCAAGCCAATGAGATGGTTCGTCAGGCGTCGGAGCATGCGGACATGCTTGTGGCGCAGGCACAGGAGGAGGCGTATCAGATTCGCCAGGGGGCACTGGGATATACGAACGATATGCTTGGAAGTGTAGAGCAGGTATTGGCATCCGCTTATGAGATTACAAGAAACCGTTGTGATGCGATGTTAGAGTCTATGCGTCAGAATTTGGAAACCTTGGCAGAAAACCGCAGAGAGTTAAACGGTGAGGTGCAACCGGAGGAAATGCCTCAGTCTGCATACGGACAGTCCGAACAGGAATCCGGGGACGATTTTGAGTTTGATGAAAACACTTTTTTGGAAAACATCGAAGAGGAGGAGTAAATTTCTTCGTATAAGAGATATGAAGGAAAGCGTCTCATCCTCGGAGTTGTAAAAACAGTGTCATCAACAGTCCGGCAATAAGGCCGGCCAATGCTTTTGTGAGAAGATAGTGTGCGAACGGGAACTCGGTTCCCGCCAGCACACTTTTTGTTTGAGCGGCAGTTGAAAGTCCGGCGAAGGTCACAAAGCCTGTAATAAGCGGTAGAAGTACCCCGGTAGGCAGAGAAAGAGCGGCAAGCGCAGAGCTTCCGGTGG
>JAFTPY010000179.1 GCA_017463035.1 Lachnospiraceae bacterium | reverse complement strand
CTTGTTCATGACATCCAGGGCAAACGCATCGATACGAAGAGACGGCAGGGAAATGTTTACTCCGTCATTTTGGAAGGTATCGATAAGATAATATACCAGCTCTTTCAAACAGGAATAATCGCTGGAGCTTAAGGAGGACAAGGAAATTTCCTCATGTCCCGTGGAACGAAGCATCTTTGTAGCCAAATCTTTTAAAAACTCCACGTTACTTTCACGAATCGGTCGATACAGCATCCCGGCCTGACAGAACCGGCAGCCTCGGATACAACCGCGCTGAATCTCCAATACCACACGGTCCTGAATCGCACGGATAAACGGGACCAAAGGCTTTTCCGGGTAAAAGGTGTCGGAAAGCTCCATCTCCACCTGCTTACGAATGGACTTTTTTGCATGGACATTGTTCGGTGTAAAGGAAGCCAGTGTGCCGTCTTCGTTGTAGGTTACATCATAAAACTGCGGCACATACATTCCTTCGATATCCGCCACAATTTCAAGGAATTCCTTTCGCGTGCCGCCCTTCGCCTTATGCGCCTTATATTTGTCCAAAATCTCGTTATAAACGGTCTCTCCTTCCCCTAAATAAAAGAAATCAAAGAAATCCGCCAGCGGCTCCGGATTATACGCACAAGGACCTCCGCCGATAACAATCGGGTCCTCCTCGGTCCGGTCTGTTGCATGAAGCGGAATGCCGGAAAGATCCAGAATCTGCAAAATATTCGTATAGCACATCTCATACTGTAACGTAATTCCCAGAAAATCAAAGTCCTTTAACGGTTCCTGAGACTCTAACGCAAACAGCGGAATCTGCTGCTCTCTTAAAATTTTGTCCAAATCCGGCCACGGGGAATACACACGCTCACAATAGGTATCCTCCCGCCGGTTAAACATATCATATAAAATCTGAATACCGAGATGAGACATACCCACCTCGTATACATCCGGGAAACACATACAGAACCGGATATCTACCTCTCTCGGATTCTTACGAACCATATTTACTTCGCCGCCGATATATCTGGCCGGCTTGTCCACTGCCATGAGAATCTCATCGGACAGGGCAAGTTTTCGTGTAAAATTAGCTGAAACTGACATTCAAACCTCCATCTGTTAACTTATCTATTTTGTGCTATACTTTGCATTTGAATCATTTCTGTTTGGACATCTTTTGCGCAGGTTACAAACAGAAACTTTTATCGACAGTATAGCACAAAATCTCCCCCGCGTAAAGAATAGGTCGGAATTCTTGTTGAATTTCTTTCTTAAGTACGGTATACTGTTTTTAGTGAAAATGTATTTTGTTCAACAAATGATTGGAGGATTTTATTATGCCGTGGTGTCCGAAATGTAAAACGGAATATCGTGAGGGAATTACAATTTGTGCCGATTGTAAGGTAGAACTGGTTGCGGAATATAAAGATGCTTTGTTGCAGGATGCAACCGAAATGTTGGTGAAAGTAGATGCGGAGCATCAGATGTTCGTTAAGAAAATGCATGACTTTTTGGAATATTCCGGAATTCCTTCCGTACTTATGACCGAAGGAGATATGATCGGTGTTTATGTGGCACCGGAGAATTATAAACAAGCAAAGAAATGCTTTAAGGCATTCTATTCTGTAGAAACAGAACTGGTCTCCTTGCAGCAGGCAGCGGAAACTGCTTTTATGAAGGGCGAAGAGTTTGATTATTTCGGTGAAGAAGACGGCGAGGAGGATGAATCAACCGACGCCACGACCGAAGATTTCTTCGATGACCGGCAGAAAAAAACCGCATCCGGTTCCGATGAGACAAACAAGGAGAAATATACCAGCGCGGCGACCAAATACGAGGATTACCGCTCTTCCGGTGTAACCTTTACCGTGTTGGGCGTTTTGGGTGTCGGTTTTGCATTGCTGAATTTTATAGATGTAATCGACTTGTTCGGAAACAATTTCTCCTGTTTTGTGTTATTTGCTGTTTTTGGTATTTTCCTTGCCCTCGGTATTTTTTCATTCTCAAAAGCGGACCAGTTAAAGGAAAGTGCGGAAAATGAAAAGAAGCTTGTTGCCGAGGCAAACGAATGGATGGAAAAGAACTTTTCTTTGGATATGCTTGTTTCTTTAGACGATAACGGGGAGAATACTTCCGATGGTCTCAGACCGAAAGAAATCCTCTACATGGACTGCATTGATAAGCTGGTAGAACGTTTGCTTGAAGCGTTCCCGGATTTGCATGATTCTTTGGCAGAACAGTTGGTAGAGGACTTCTGCAGTCGTTCCGATGAATAATTTTTATTTTGGGGCTACGTATGGTGAATGCGCAGCCCCAATTTTAAGTTTCCGGGTCCGCAAACAATTCCCGGATTTCTTCTTCCGTTAGTTTATTTAAGAAGGTTTCGCCTGCTTCGATAACGGCATTGAATAAATCCTGCTTCTTTTGTTGTAACCGGAATATCTTTTCTTCGATGGTTCCCTTTGTGAGAAGCTTAATGACATGCACGTTCTTCTCCTGTCCGATACGATGGGCACGGTCGGAGGCCTGGTCTTCCACCGCCGGATTCCACCACGGATCAAAATGAATGACGGTATCGGCGCCGGTTAAATTCAGACCGGTGCCGCCTGCTTTTAAGGAGATTAAAAACAAATCACCATCTCCCGCCTTCAATCGCTT
>JAFTPY010000178.1 GCA_017463035.1 Lachnospiraceae bacterium | reverse complement strand
TTTGATTACCTGTCTGGCAGACGGTATTGCCAGTCTGATTCCGCCGACGGCAAAGGCGGCATGGATTACCTATTCCGTAATCTGGATATTGTTTTCTGTATGGTTATGGCGTGCCATGAAGAACGCAACGCTGGCAGTGCTGGTATTTTCTCTCGGAGAGGCGGCTTTGTCTGTGGTGTATCTGTTGAAGGGCGAAGTTTTGGAAGGCACGGTAGAAAAGGTACTCGGTACGCTTTCCGTTATGTCGGTATATAACAATACCGTTTCCGGTGTATTTGAATTGCGCATGCCGGTTTATTATTTGAGTATTGCGTTTGTGTTCTGTTTCCTGACGTATCAGAATATACGGAAGAGACGTTACAGTTAAGGAGGAGAAGAAATGGAAAAGCAAAACGAAAAGACAAGTATGTCCTTTTTCGATAAAATCGGAGCCTCCTTTCAACGGAAAGGATTTCGTTCCGGACTGTATGCGACCGTAACCAGTATTCTGGTTATTGTGGCGGTTGTAATTGTAAATTTGATTGCATCGGCTTCCGGGGTACAAAAGGACCTGACGGCAACCGGTGAGAAGTCTCTGACGAAGGAAACCAAGGAGTTGCTTGAGGGCTTGGAGGATGACCTTACGTTCTATTATCTGACCAAAGAAGGTCAGACACTTTCCTGGTTGGAGCCGTCCTATGAGATGTATATGGATTTGTATGAAGCTTCCAGTGACCGGATTACGTTCGAGACGGTGGATTTGTTGTTAAATCCGAAGTTTGCCGAGCAGTATACCGACAAGACCGTGGTACAGTACAGCATTATTGTTGTGAACGAGGCCACCGGATTAAGCAGATATATATCCGTGCAGGATATGGTATTAACCGAGACTACCCTGGATCAGTATACCTTCCAGTATCAGGAGGTTCCGGTGGGACTGGATATCGAGGGTCAGTTAAATGCGGCAATCCGCTATGTTGTCAGTGGACAGGAAACCAACTTTTATGCGGTTACCGGACACGGGGAGAATCCGCTGGGAACCGAGGGAAAGAAGTTACTGGGAAAAGCGAACATTATTTATAATACCTTTGAGTCCATGACGGCAAGTCAGGTCCCGGAGGATTGTGATGTGTTATTTATTACGATTCCGGCCAACGATTATACCGACGAAGAGTTGCAGATGTTCAAGGAATATGCGGACCGTGGAGGCGATTTCCTGATTCTTGCGGAAAAGCAGGACAATGCGGCTAATTATGACAGGTTATTGGCTTACTGCGGGGTACAGGTAGAGAAACGTGTTATTTTGGAGGGCGATTCCTCACGCCATAATCCGGCCTCTCAGTTAGAGCTGTACCCGATTATAGAGTCTACCAATGAGATTACAAATAACTTGTCCACAGCAAACTATTTGCCGCTTCGGAATGCATATGCATTGTCTGTGGTGAAGGATACCGTGCATGACATAAAGGTATCCAAGATGTTGTCCACCTCCGATGCCGCGTATGCAAAGAGCGTAGAGAACGGAAAAATCAGCAGCACGACGAAGCAGGAGGGCGACTCGGTGGGACCGTTCCATGTGGGTCTGTATCTGGAAAATACCGAGACAAAGTCGGAAGCAGTGGTACTTTCCGGTGGTTATGCGTTCGCTGAACCGTATTTGGCGTTGAGTAACTATGCCAATGCCAGTCTTTTGACCGGTAGTGTGAATTATATGACAGATGCGGGAGAGGTATCGGCTATCCGGACGCTTTCCTTTGATTCGGAGGAGATGCTGACCATTAACGCGGCACAGGCAAATACCATTGCAATCATTCTGGTAATTATTGTTCCGGTGCTTTTGATTGTGGCTGGAGTTTGCATCATGCTTCGCAGAAGAAATCGCTAGCGGGAGGGTTTCATGGAAGAAAGAGAAGAAAGATTACAGCGCCTGAAGCGCTTAAAACGCAAGAGAATGTATATGATGATAGCATTGGTTGCGGTATTGGGCTGTCTTGTGGGCGGTTATTATCTGATAACGTTGCGAAATAACAGAATCGCTTCGGAAGAGGCAAAAAAGAAAGAGCAAATGCAGGCGGACGGTCAGGAGACGGAGATTACGACCTTTTTGTTAAAGGATGTAGAGACGATAGCTTTTACCAATGAGGAAGATTCCTATGAGTTTTCCTGGGTTAAGGAGGATAACTTCGGAAACTGGATTCGGAAGGGGGAGGAAGATTTTCCTACCAATGAGGAGAAGCTACAGGCAATTGCCGGTAGTTTTTGTGAGCTTTCCGGTGCCTATCAGGTGGATGCTGCCGAGGTAGATACGGCGGATTACGGACTGAAGGACACGAATCGCGTTATGAAGCTTACCTTGACCGACGGCACGGTACACAGCTTCCGTTTGGGAGATGAGACGCCGTATTCCGAAGGACATTATTTATTATATGAGAATACGGGGAAAATTTATGTGGTAGCGTCCAATCTGAATAACCAGATTACCACAAAGGCCATTAAGCTGGTGCAGGGAGAGACCTTCCCGAGTGCGGAGCCGGAATCCATTACGGAGCTTCGGATTGAGGTGAGGGACGGCGAAACGATTTCCTATGTTCCGATTGATAACGGGGACGGTACCATATCTTACCCGTCGATATTTTATGACAGCATGCGTTTTGTGGCTTCCACGATTGAGGAGTACAATTGTAAGGACTTCGGGAAGTATGGTCTGGAGGATCCTTATGTGACCGTTACCATAGATTATCTCGGCTATGTGTTTGATGAAGGCGGAATGTTGCACAGAGAGCCTTGTACCATGGTACTGGAAATCGGAGATAAGACGGTGAGTGATAATTATTTTGTCCGCGTGGACGGAAGTGACTTTGTTTATATTATGATTGCGTCTCATGCGCAGAAATATTTGCCGCAGTAAAATTTAGGACTGTACGGTTTGAATAAGCAAGCCGTACAGTCCTTTTGGTTCTTATGAGTTGTATCACCGATACAGCATACGGAGGAGCGGAATTAATATCCCAGCTCCTCACCTACCAGAATTACTTTGATACGCCCCGGAATGCGGGATTTTCTCGTTACTACAAGCTCGCAGCACATACAGTCGGGAGAGTAGCAGTCGTGGCATTTGCCGTATTTGGAGCAAGGAGTGGAAAGCCCCAGGCGGACACCGTTCGGCGGAGCAGCCATGTTGCGGACACGGTCGAAGCCGGATTTTACATCCGGAACAATTTTATTCATACCTACAATCAGAATTACGTTTTTCGGTCCGGTAATCAGGCAGGCTACCCGGTTACCGTTGCCGTCGATGTTTACCAGTTCGCCGTCTAAGGTAACCGCGTTGCTGCTCATAAAGTAGTAATCGGCTGTGACGGTCTTTGCATACAGTTCTCTTTGCTCTTCCGGCGTTTTGGCGGTGCTGCGGTCATATAAAATGCAATCGGAGGTTTTTAGCGCGTCAAACAGACCGATTTCCGTACAGGACATGGAACCGCCCCAGGAAACGCTGCAGCCCGGAGTCAAAAAACGCAGAGCGGTGGTAAGTGCTTCCTCTTTGTCTGCACAATAATATCCTTCGATACCGCGGCGGTTGAAGGCTTCGATTAAACTTTCTGCCAGATTTTCATAGGTTTGCTGTTTTGGTGTAGCCATAGAAATTACCCCTTTCTTTAAAAAATCATTTGTGGGAATGCTTTGTTTTAAGTTTACCGCACTATGAAAAGAAGTGCAACGATATTTTTCAACAAAGGTTGCAAAGTGTGTCGTTAATTGGTAAAATAAGAATGAGGAAGTGTCTGTAAAGGAGGGCGTCAGCTTGAAGAATACAGCGTTAAAGATTTTACTTATTATGACAATTATCAGCAGCCTTTTTTTGTGTCTGCTTTTGTTTCTTTTACTGAATAAGGGAAAGGGAGACGGTGGAGATGTATCCCAACTGAAAGAGTTTCAGGAAGAGTATTACAAGCGCCAAACGGATACAAAAACGATTGCGCCGGAGGTGTATCGAGATTTTTCGAAAACGAATGAGTTTTCTGCGGACGATTACTACGATGTCGAAAGACATACGCAGGTGTATGAGCGTATCGAGGCGTTAAAACGGGACGGAGGGTATACCAAGGATAATCCGCTGGTTATCCGGAATCCGTACGGTGTGAATGCCCAGTCCGTTTATTTGTATTTTAAGACAGAAACACCGATGAAGGCATCCTATCGTATCAGTGTCCAGGAGGAGGGGATTTCTACGTTTTCTTCCCGATGTTACGGAGAGGAGACCTATACCACGGAGCATGAGTATTTGTTAATCGGACTTTCTGCGGAATGCAACAACCGCGTATCGTTGGTGTTGGAGGATGAAGAAGGGAGTTCCAGCGTAAGAACTTTCTATGTGCCGGCAGGGGAACGTTACGGTATCGGGAGAGAAAAGCTGGATGTGGCACGAGGTGTCGGCAGCGAAGAGCTTTCCGACGGGCTGTTTGCCCATTTCGGTAATGTTAACGGGTCACGGGAAGCAATCCAGCTGTATGACAATGACGGTATCTTACGGAGTGAGTTTCCTGTGCTTACGGGAAGCGCAAAGCGTTTTCTGTTTTTTGAAGACAGAGTATATTTTAATGTTTCCGACACACAGATTGTTGCGTTGGATTCCTTCGGGCGTGCGGAGAGTGTGTATAATATAACCGGTTACACCATCGGTGCGGATTATTGCCTGGACGAAAACCGGAGAACGTTGCTGGTACTGGCAAGTAAGGATGCTACGGAGGGAAAGGAGCCTTCTGTGGATGATATTTTATTATCGGTGAACCTGCTGTCCGGTGAAGTGACGGAGCTGGTGAATATGGGCGCGATTCTGAACGAGTACAAGGAAATCTGTGAAAAGAACGATGAGGGAATTTTGAACTGGCTCGGGTTAAATTCCGTGCAGATGTGGAATGACGGCGGAGTACTTCTGGGCGCAAGAGAACCGTCGGCAGCCTTTAAGATTAAGGATATTTACGGGATTCCGATGCTGGATTATATTATCGGTGACGAGCTTATGTTTGAAGGAACCGGATATGAAGGCAATTTGTTAACGAAGACGGACGATTTTGAGTCCTTTGCGGGAGCAAATACGTTTACTTGTGTAAAAGATGAATCCATGCCGTCTGGTGTGTATGAGTTGTATTTGTACGACAATCATATCGCAGGAACGGACAGTCGTCCGGAATTTGATTACAGCGGAATGGCAGAGGACCTGGGGGCTACCTTAAAGAGGGGAACCGCGTCCTATTTTTCCAGATATCTTGTAAACGAAACCGCGAGAACCTGGGAATTGTTAGAGACGGTACCGCTTGATTATTCCGGATACATGGGAGGGGCCCAGGTGACAGAGGACGGGCATTTGATTACCGTTACGGCAGGGCGTTTTGCCTACAGTGAGTTTGACGGGGAGCGTAATCTGATTCGGAAATATACTGCAGCGGGGACGGAATATTTGACCCGTGTGTTTAAGTATGATTTTAAGGGATTTTTCTTCCCTGAGGATGCGGAAGCTTCCGAAGTGAAATCGGAGAAAAATCAGAAATAGCAGAGGAGAAAGAGAGTCCGGGTTATGGGAAGAAGTTTGTTTATTGCGGAAAAGCCGAGCGTGGCGCAGGAATTTGCGAAAGCACTTCCGTATCAGTTTTCACGTAAGGACGGATATATGGAGGCACCGGAGGCTGTGGTGACCTGGTGTGTGGGCCATTTGGTTACCATGAGTTATCCGGAGGAGTATGACCCGGCACTGAAGCAGTGGCGTTTGGAAACCATACCCTTTTTGCCGGAGGAGTTCCGTTATGAGGTGATTCCGGGGGTGGCAAAGCAGTTTCAGATTGTAAAGGGATTGCTGTGCCGCGAGGATGTGGATTGTATTTATGTTTGTACCGACTCCGGACGCGAGGGAGAATATATTTACCGCCTGGTGGATCAGATGGCAGGGGTTCCGGCGGAGAAAGAGCGTAGAAGGGTGTGGATTGATTCCCAGACCGAGGAAGAGATTTTGCGCGGAATCAAGGAGGCAAAGCCTCTGGCAGAGTATAATGCCCTCAGTGATGCGGCTTATCTCCGGGCAAAGGAAGATTATTTGATGGGCATTAATTTTTCCAGAGTGCTCACCTTAAAATACGGCAATTCGGTACGAAGCTTTTTAAAGGCAGAGAAAAATCAGGCGATTTCCGTAGGCCGGGTTATGACCTGTGTTCTCGGTATGGTGGTGCGACGGGAGAGGGAAATCAGAGCCTTTGTAAAGACCCCGTTTTATCGCGTGTTGTCAAAGCTATCCGCGGGAGAGGCGGTATTTGAGGCGGAATTCCGTGCGGTGAAAGGGTCGAAGTACGAGGATTCCCCGAAGCTTTATAAAGAAAACGGCTTCCGGAAGAAAGAGGATGCCATGGCGCTGATTACGGCATTAAATCTTCCGGAGGGAATGGTTTTTGAGGAGATTACCGAAAAGGAGAAGCAGATTACGGTACAACGGGCAGCGGAAGGTCTGACGGCAATCGTGGAGCAGATAGAGAAGAAACAGGAAAAGAAAAATCCGCCCCTTTTATTTAACCTGGCGGAGCTTCAGAACGAGTGTGCCAAGCTGTTTAAAATCAGCCCGGACGAGACATTAAAGATTGTGCAGGAGCTGTATGAGAAGAAGCTGGTGTCTTATCCGCGTACCGATGCCAGAGTGTTGTCTACGGCGGTGGCAAAGGAAATTGTAAAAAATATCAGCGGCTTAAAGCAGTATACACCGGCAGCCGGTTTTGCGGAGCATGTGTTGCAAAGCGGAAGCTACAAAGGGCTTGAGAAGACCCGTTACGTCAACGATAAACAGATTACGGACCACTATGCCATTATTCCGACGGGACAGGGTATTTCTGCGTTGTCTTCTGTGTCCACCACGGCGAAACGAGTATATGCAGCCATTGTAAAACGTTTTCTTAGTATCTTTTATCCTCCGGCAGTATACCGGAAGGTGGCTCTTACGGTGAAAATCGGAGAAGAGTCTTTCTTTGCCAGCTTTAAAGTTTTGGCGGAGGAAGGGTATTTGGTATTGTACCAAAAGCCTGCGGCGAAAGCCGGAACGGATACCTCCGACAGTGCAGGTAAGGAAGAAAAGGACGGAGACGGAAAGTCAGAGGGTGAAAAGCAGGAGGATTCCGAAGCAGAACTGACCTGCGGTGCCGAGATGTTAGAGGCGTTGAAGGATATGAAAAAAGGAAGTAAGCTTCCGGTTGCGCTGTTTTCCATCCGGGAGGGAGAAACGGCAGCTCCGAAGCGGTATAATTCCGGTTCCTTGATTCTGGCCATGGAAAATGCCGGTCAGTTTATCGAGGACGAAGAATTACGCGCCCAGATTAAAGGCAGCGGTATCGGAACCAGTGCAACAAGAGCGGAGATT
>JAFTPY010000177.1 GCA_017463035.1 Lachnospiraceae bacterium | reverse complement strand
TCCGCTTTTTCCAAAAGCAGGCATACTACCTTGTACGCCACCATGGCGCCGCAGATACCGCTCTGTGGATAGGTATCTCCCGGTTGCTTCGGATTCACAATCACGTCCGCAGGAGGCAATTCGTAAACAACCCTCTCGCCATCCTTCCGGCACGGGATTTCATGATGATCCGTAACCACCACCGCAATCCCCGCTTCCTTTGCCTTCGCAATAGGCTCCGCTGCCGCAATTCCGTTATCACAGGTAAGAAGCAGAGCGATATTATCCCGCTCTGCTTCTTCTACCATACGCATATTCATGCCGTAACCGTCCGCAATCCGGTCCGGTATCCGGTAATCTGCCGATGCTCCCAGAAGCCGTAAAACTTTATATAGAAGAAACGTTGCCATCACACCGTCCACATCATAGTCTCCGATGATGCGAATCCGCCGTTTTTCCCGAATATACCGCAAAACCGTCCCTGCCGCCTGTTCTGCATTCATTAAGAAAGATGCATCAAAAAGCTCGGCCTCACAAGGATGCAAATATTCGTACGCCTGCGACGGCTCCGTTACTCCCCGGTTTGCCAACACTCTGCAAACCGGTTTTGAAAGTCCCAGTTCCTGTTCCAGTTTCTCAACATCCGCTTTTTTATTCTTCAGTATCCATTCCGTCATTTTGTTCCTCTGTCTGCCGCGGCAACAAATCCGTTTTTATTGCCGCACGCTTTGCTTTTCTTGACTTATTTATTTTCTTTGCAACCACAATTGCCGCAACAATAACCACTGCCCAAATCACAAGATAAATGATATTTGTGACAAACCATACCGCAAAATCCGCAAGGCCTTCCTTGATGTCATACCAGGTATCCGCAAACCCATCCTTCATTCTGGTGAAAAGTGTCGGATCCTGTTCTACCGGCACAATGCGCTTCACCTCAGAAACATCAATGGTAACGGTAGAATAATTCACCTTATTGTCAATCAGCTTTAAGGTAGAAGCATAGGATTCGATTTCGTAGCGAAGATCCGTCAAATGCTGCTCCAATACAATAATATTTTCTACCGTATCAGCTTTTTCCAGTAATGCCAGAAATCTTTCCTGCTCAATCTGCAAAGACTTTAATCTAGCCTCGGTATCTGCATACTCTAACGTTTTGTTCTCTGCATTTTCGGACTTTCTCACTACCGTTGCATTTTCACTGACGCCGGACACAAAGGAATCCAGCTTACTCTGCGGAATCCGGAGCGTCATGGATGCGGAACGATATCCGTAGGAATCCATACCGTTGCCGTAAATCTGGGAGTTCTGTATATAACCGCCCAGTTCCGCCACTCTGCCTTCCAAATATGTAAGCAGTGTTTCAAACTCCTTTGTCTGAAGCTGCATGGACACGGTACGGATTAACTTTTCGCTTTCCGTATTATAAAGTTCCGTCTCGCCGCCTCCGACTTTGTCCGTCAGCCCGAATCCGTCACTTCCGTACTCTCCTCTTAAGGAAGAAGAAGTCACACTTTCCATTTCCGGAGCTTCGGACTTCGAATAATAATAATCTCCGTCTGCCATATCCGCCGCAAAATAGCCGCCGCCGTTCACGGCAGATTCCATCATAGCGTCGTTTGCCTTTGCACCGCAGCCTCCGAGAAGCAGTACGCCTACCATTCCCATAACCAACCAAGTTTTCTTTTTCATAATGTCTCCTCTCCGCACAATACACTTCTGTGCTCTAACCAGATAAAGTAAGATATTATAATAGCTAAATTACCTTCTCTACTGAATAGACGAAACAAACCCTTGGCCGGTTCCCTTTTTCTTGTAAAAAAAATATATTTTCTATCTTATTGCTCCTCTTCTTTAGGAAGCAAGTTATCCTTATCCCGGAGCAAGCCCTCTTCCGTAAAGAACATACCCGCATTCCACAACAACCATTCGTCATAGCCGGCGGAATAAGTCGCAGATATCTGTGCACGAAGCTCTTGTGCACCGTAGGCCAGATAGCGGCCTTCTCCCAGATAACTTGCGGTAAAATCCTGTAACCACGGACGAACCTCTGCACAATGTTGGCCTTCCGGAATCTCCGACAACTTCTTCACGGAGGATTTCATTTCCATTAACAAAAGCTGGAACGGTTTCGTATCCGGGTACTTTAATCCGCCGTAGCCGAAGCTGTAATGAGACGGATATACCATCGGACAAATATAATCCAGATAGCGGCTCAATTCCACATAGCTCTGACCGATACTCTCACCGTCCACCCTACTGTTAATAATCGTACCGAATACATCACCGCTGACAAACACTCCCAACGGCTTCAATTCCTGACAGGCATACTTTACAAAGCCCGTAATGGCATCAATCTTGGTCTTTCCTTCATTTAATCCGCCGAAATCAGCCTTCGTAAAAGTTCCTGACGCAGAGGTACGAAGATAGTCGAAATTGATTTCGTCAAAGCCGGCCTCCGCAGCTTCCTTTGCCACCTCAACGATATATTCCCATGCCTTTTCGCTGTACGGGTTCAGCCAACGCTCCCCTTCCTTATCCACGTAAATGGAGCCGTCGTGATTGCGCACCGCAATCTCCGGGGCCTTTTTCGTCGCCACCTGATCCTTAAAGCATACGATACGGGCAATACAATAAATATCATGCTCCTTTAGCTTTGCCACAAAAGCCGGCAAATCCTTAATATATACTACCTCGGAACCGATTTCGTTTACCAGCGGATGTTGCGCATCAAACAAAATGCTTCCCACGTCGTCCTTAATATCGATTACCATGGCATTCAATTCCGTCCGGTCAATTAAGTCAATCAATTCATCGATGGTCGGATAGTTTCCCCGGCCCAAATAGGAGGTATTTACATAAATGCCTTTGGCATCCGTCTTCACACGGGTATCGGTAAAATCCGCCATAAAGCCGTCCGGATAGATTACTGCCGGGGCTTTGGTCACTTCCGGGGTAATCTCCGGGGTCGCCGCAGCCTCGGGCGTGGCTGTTGCCATCGGAGTCGGTGTCGTCTTTTCTGCCTCAGCTTCCTTCTTATCCAAATAAAAATCAGCCGCCACATAAGCACCGGTTCCCAATACCAAAGAAATCAAAAGCACCAGAAAAAAGCCACCCAACCGGTTGCTTTTCTTTTCTTTATATAATTTTCCGAAATCCGGCCCTGAATATTTGTTTTTTCTTTTCCGGCGTTTTTTTGTCCCGTAACTGTTTCTTCTCATAAATGCAATCCCATCTTTCCTAATACATGGTAAACTCTTTCCCACTTTCTATCTTATTGCAAAGCATTTACTTTGTCAACGGGTATCTGGAAAGTAGGCACACGCTTCGCGCTCTGCCCACGACTCTCCGTGCAGGCGGCACTTCGTGCCTGCCCTCACTTCGCGGCTCTGCCGCTCAGTCGTGGGCGCGTTCGCATCTCAGCTTTTGCAAAAGTATACTTGTGCAAAGCTTCAATGCTCACTTTGCCTGCACGCAAAAAGGTCCCACATTGCCTGTGGGACCTCGTCATTTTCTTTCAATTATGCATTTGCACCGCAGCACTTCTTGTACTTCTTGCCGGAGCCGCACGGACACGGATCGTTACGACCGATCTTCTTATCCTTCACTACCGTACCGGACTTCTTCTGCTCTAAGCAAAGCTCTTTTCTGCGCTCTACTGTTAACAGAGCATCCCACTGCGGAAGCCCATACAACCACTCGGCGCCTGCGCCTACCATGTTATAGTAAAGCTTCTCCTTGTCCCATTCAAGACGTACCTCGGTATCCTCGGTCATCTCCTCAATCGGGTTCGGAGTTACAAGACTTTCGTTGATGCCGTCTAAGAAACCTACCATAATCTGAAGCGGGGTCTCGTACTTTTCAGCCAACTGCTTTACGGTACCTTCCTCTATCATCTCCGGTGCCGCCAGTAACTTCTCATAGATGCCCTGCTCGATTACAAAATAATTGTTCCAGAATAACTTGCCTTCCTTGGAATTAATGTCAAGTGAATATGCGGCCTCACGCCACTCCTGTAATAAACTCATAGCTCTTTTCCTTTCGAAAAAATAAAATCTTTTGTATAAGCCCTAAAAACCGGGCTATACTATACTCAGGTACATCAAATGATGTACACCGACATAAAACAGTCGGAGCTTCTTTTCCGACTCCCCCTCAGAAGAGAAGCACACAAAAGAAAGCAAAAACTTATCCTCCCCTTTTATATCGGACAAAGGCTGTTATTCCCATGGAATAACGGTCTTTGTTTATTTTAACCGCGCTTTCTCTTTTTGTCAAGCAAAACCACGGTTCCTTACTTTAAAAATCCGTTGACAATCTGCGCTTCCGCTTCCTCTTCCGTAAGACCTAAGGTCATCAGCTTAATAATCTGCTCTCCCGCAATCTTACCGATGGCTGCTTCGTGAATCAGGCTGGCCTCCAAATGATTTGCCGTAATCTCCGGAATTGCACTGACACTGGCAGAATCCATAATAATGGCATCGCACTCGGTATGTCCCGCACAGGCGTTGTTTCCGTTGATTCTGGAAAGGAACACCTGATGGGAAGTATCCTTTGCCACGGAACGGGAAATCACATTTGCGGAAGATCCCGCGCCGTTTAAATCCACCGTAAACTCTGTTTCGGCAAACTGCTTGCCGTGGGTCATCAGTTTTTCTTTAATTACAAGCGTTGCGCCCTCTCCCAAAACTGCCTTTGTTACACGCTTCGTAGAATCTACACCCTTTATCTGCACGGTGTCCATCTCCATGTAAGCGCCTTCCTCCAAGGTCATCTCCGTGGTCGGATTCATAATACGCTCACCGGTACCCTCACCGCTGCCGTAATGCTTCTCTACATATTTAATCTTCGCGTTTTTCTTTAAGAAGAAACGATGAATACCGGAATGCTCCGAAGCCGCATCACCGCCGTTGTGAATACCACAGCCTGCAACTATTGTCACATCGCAGTCCTCTCCGATATAAAAATCATTGTATACCAGTTCCTTTAAGCCGGTCTGGGAAAGGAGCACCGGAATGTGAACACTTTCATTTTTGGTGCCCGGCTTGATGATAATATCGATACCGGAAACATCCTCCTTCGGCACAATATCAATATTCGCGGTGGTATTTCTGCCGCCGAGGCCTCCGTTGATACGGAGATTATAAGCTCCTGCCGGCACCTCATGCAGGCCCGCAATCTGTTCCAGTAACGTTCTTTGTATTTCGTCCATAAAAACTCTCCTGTCTTCGTCTTACTCTGCTTACTTTACCTTAAAACATGCGCCTGCCTTATTTAAAAGTCCCGGCAGGATTTCTTCCTTGGTTCCGATATTACTGAGCTCTCCGCCCGCAATTACCACAATCTTATCCGCAATATTTAAAATGCGCTCCTGATGGGAAATAATCAAAATCGAACCCTGAATCTTATCATGCATCTCTTCAAACACACGGATAAGATTCTGGAAGCTCCACAAATCGATACCGGCCTCCGGTTCGTCAAATATGGAAAGCTTCGTACCTCTCGCCATGACCGTAGCAATCTCGATACGCTTTAACTCACCGCCGGAAAGACTGGCATTCACCTCGCGGCTCACATAATCCTTGGCACAAAGACCCACTTCGGACAAATAATTACAAACCTCTGCCACACTGAGCTTTTTGCCTGCGGCAAGACTGATTAAATCCTTCACGGTAATTCCTTTAAAACGTACCGGCTGCTGGAACGCAAAGCTGATTCCTCTCTTGGCACGTTCCGTCACGGACAGGTTCGTAATGTCCTCGCCGTCAAATAAAATCTGACCGCTTGTAGGCTGTATAATACCCGCAAGCACCTTGGCAAGCGTCGATTTACCGCCTCCGTTCGGTCCGGTAATGGCCACAAAACGATCCTCTATGGTCAAACTGATATCCTTTAAAATGTATTTTTCCACGCCCTCATTATCTACACGATAAGAAACATTTCTTAATTCAAGCATAACAACAGGTCCTTTCTCTGTTTGTCGGGGTCTTTCCTCCCACTTTCCCGCATACCTTTATAGTATATCCGCAGTTCTTCGTTTTGTAAAGAGGTTCCCTTAATTTTCCGCAGTCTCCCCCACTTTTTTGATTCATTACAAATTTATTAAATCTCCTAATTTTCTTGCAGTATCCGCCTATTTTTGATATACTAACCACAGAATAAGATTTTTTTAAGTCCCCCATGGGACTTCTGTTTTTGAAGGGAGAAACAACATGTCGGATGCCTACCGCATTGTTTACAGAGGCGGCACGGGAGAAATTGTCGAAAAGAAATCCCGCTTCATAGCTACCGTTATTCCGATTTCTTCGGAGGAGGAAGCTCTGGCCTTTATCGAACAAATGAAAAAGCAATACTGGGATGCTTCCCACAACTGTTCTGCCTATACCTTAGGTATGCGTCACGAAACCGCACGTTGCAGCGATGACGGCGAACCGCAGAAAACCGCAGGCAGACCGATGCTTGACGTGTTGCTCGGAGAAGATGTCCACAATGTCTGCGTGGTTGTGACCCGTTATTTCGGCGGCACGCTTCTGGGTACCGGCGGATTGGTCCGCGCCTATCAGTCTGCCACCAAGGCCGGCCTTGATGCCAGTGTCATCGCAGACAAGCAATACGGCATTCCGGTATCCGTTCTTACCGATTATAACAGTATCGGCAAGCTTCAGTATATCGTAGCACAAATGGAACTTTTTACTCAGGATACCTTGTACACCGACGTAGTTACTCTCACGGTGCTTACCACTCCGGACACCCGCTCCGCTTTCATAAAAAAAGTAACGGAGGCCACCTCCGGAAAAGCGGAAATCACGGAACAGGACCCGGTATGGTTTTGTATCATTGACAATTCACCTGTATTCTTTTCCGAATAAGGTTTTAAATTACGGAAAAGCTTTTAATAGTAAGTAAAGTATGTAAGGAAGGGATTTGTATGAATTTCAGCAAAGAGGAAACCAACAAAAAAATACGAAATCTGAAAACCCGCTCCAAACGTTTCTCCTCCAAATTAAACGTAACGGCATTCCGCCTGTTTTTACTGGGAGTTGTATTCGTTTGCGCCATAGGCGTTGCCGCTGTGGCCGGTATCGTAAACGGTCTTTCCGCCACCGTACCGAGCATTGACCTCATAAACGTTGTCCCGTCCGGCTATGCTTCCAACACCTATTTCCGGGACGGTACCCACGCGGAAACTTTGGCCGGTGTCGAAGCCAACCGTGACTATGTGGAAATCAGCACGCTTCCGGAACATATTAAGTATGCCTTCGTCGCAATGGAGGATGAACGTTTCTATGAACATGACGGTATCGACATGCGAGGCATCATGCGTGCATTGGTATCCAACCTGAATACCCAGAGTCTCGATTACGGTGCAAGTACCATTACCCAGCAGCTCTTAAAAAACCAAGTATTCGGCGGCGGTAATGAGGATAATCCGATTGTAAAAATCGTTCGTAAGGTACAGGAGCAGTTCCTTGCGGTTGAACTGGAAAGCAAGCTGGAAAAGGATACCATT
>JAFTPY010000176.1 GCA_017463035.1 Lachnospiraceae bacterium | reverse complement strand
CATCAATACTGACACACTGTTCCCCTAAAAACTCCGTTAACTCCGGGTTTCCTTTTCCGTGTTTATGACCCGGCACATCAAAGGGAACCACACGCATCTGCCGGAAATTTTGCAACGCCTCGTAAATCGGAGCACGGTTCTGATCTAATTTATTTTTAAGAGTGGATTGGTTCATGGTGGAATCTCCTTTTGTGTGGTAAAAAAAAGCAAGCTTGCGTAAAAACACAGCTTGCGACAATACGTTACCCAGTTAAAGTAATGAATTACAACCACATAAAACAAAGGAATAAGATACCGGAAAACTCCGGTATGTGGAAGTATTGATTTCTGGATTCGGGATGATCAGAGTCTATATAGCAATCACTTTTACTACTCTTATTGACCGTTTCACAAGTCTGCGTCACAAAACGCAATTTCGGTTATGAAGTAACCAACTTATAAAATTTGAGCTTTTAACTCAATCAATAAGGCAACTTTCGTCGCCAATCGGCAGTGGACCCGGCTGTCCGTATGGCCTTAACTCCAAAAGAGTGGTCCTATAATTGCTCGGAAAGGCTCTGTATACATCCTTCCAAAGTGATATTTATCATAGCATAAAAAGGGAAGAAATGTCAATAGGTTTTGAAAAAAATAATTTAGTGTGGTAAATGTTGAAATTGATAGCTTGGTATAGTAAGATAGTAGGGAAATGGAATATAGAAGGGAGTTAAAGCAGAGCAAATGAAAAAAGTTATAGGATACGTATTGGGAGTCATAGGGCTTGTAGGAGTGGATTGGTTTACAAAGTATTTGGCGCAGACGCATTTAGGTGAGCGCAGGATATCGATTATCGGAGAGTTTTTACAGCTTCGGTATGTGTTAAATACGGGGTTATCCTTTAGTCGATTTGCCGGAAATAAATGGGTGCCGATGTTAATGCCGGCGATTGCGACGGTAGCGGTTGTTGCGGCGTATTTTTATATCAGAAATTATTTTAAAAAACGTAAGGAAGAGAAAGCAATAGACGCAATGAATATTGTATTTGTTCTCTTTATAGCGGGATTTGTAGGTAATTATGCAGACCGGATTGTGCACGGCGGAGTGATTGATTTTATCAGTGTAAAGGGATTTGCGGTATTTAACGTTGCGGATATTTATGTTACTGTATGTCAGATTCTTGGGATAATTATGGTCTTCTATCAGTGCTTAAAGGAAAGCAAGGAGAAGAAAGTAAAAAAGGCGGAAGAAACAGGAGAACAGTGAAAAAAGAAGTGGCAGAGTATAATGGGTTTACTCTGCCACTTCTTTTTATTTGCGAGAAAGGTGGATTAATTACCGCAAGGTTCAAAAATCCACTTCTGGTTATCGGCTGCGTAGTAGGTCCACTGGCATACGTTGGTGCCGTCGGAGGAGCCCCAGTTATAAAGGTCAAGAGCCTTGGTACCTCCGGATACCTTGGTGGTGATTCCGTAAGCACCGTTGCCCATGGATGCAAGCTTGAACTTCTGGGCATCCTCGCCGTTTGCGACGTGGGTCTGGATGTTGGTGCCGTCATCGGCTTTTCCGTAATATACGTCCAGCATATAGCCGTGGCCGTTCTTTAAGGTAATATAGCCGTCCCCGGTGTTGGTTAAGTACCACTTCTGGCCCTGAACGCCGGTACCGGTACCGATTTCCACGTTTACACTGTTGCCGGCACGATTTCCCTCCGTCTGAAGGTACTTCTGTGCATAAGTACTCTTAATGTAGTACCAGCCGTCGGATAATACGCCGCTGTTGGTGGAGCCGGTATCCGGATTTGACGGTGCCGGAGTCGGTGTCGGCTGAGCGGTGGTTCCCTGAGAAGAAGCTGCCTTTACGGAAACATCGTCCACGAAGAAGGTTACCAGATCCTGCGGGCCCGGGTTAGCGGTGTAAGAGGTCTCAATAAAGATTCTTACGTTGCTAAGGTCTGCGTTTGCCGGAACGGTGTAGGTTCCGGTCATGGTTGCCCACCGGTTGCTGCCGGTAGTTACGGTTGCCATATTGTCGGTGGTACCGTCACCGTAAAGAGCCGTCATGAAGAACTTGGTCTGGCCGGTGGCCTGTGCATTTTCGGAAGAATTAAATCTTACGGAAGCGGTTACGTTATAGGTCTTTCCCCGCTCTAACTTTCCGGTTACGTTCTGTACGGCACCCTGAGGTGTCATGGTACGGTTGGAAATCTTAAGAGAACGGGCACCGGTTTTTACGGTAGAGTAGCCGAGGCCTAAGGTACAGCCGTATAAGCCTTCCCAATTTGCGGTATCGGACTCGGCACCGCCGTTTAAAATAAGTTCGGAACCGGTGCTTGTGCCCGTATTCGGGTTGCTCGGTACCGGGGTTGCGGTCGGCTGCGGATTGGACTGATTACCGGAAGCACCGTTGATTTTCCAGTAGTCAAACTCAAATAACTGGGTGGAAGCAGAGCCGGTAAATACAAAGTATAAATCATGTACACCGGTAACGTTGTTTAAGTTAGCGGTATATTCTCTCCAGGAGGAATCTCCGCTTATGGTTACTTCGCCAAGCTTCGTGCCGTATCTGCTGTCAATTCTTACTTCAACCTTACCGCCGGCAAGGGAGGAAGCACAAACGGTAGCAGACTTCACGCCGGAATTGAAGTTTACGCCTGCAACCGCAATGTAGTCGCCGTTGTGAATTTCGGTTACTTTGGTATTAACGGAGCTTACCATACCGCCTGCATTCCAGGTCTTTGCGGTGGTAATTCCGCTACTCCAACCGATGGTCTCTGCCTCGTTTCTACCATACGGATTCAAATACTTGAGCTGGGAAATACCGGACATGGTACCGGTGATGCTCTTGATGTGACCGTTGCCGTCGTAGGACACCGCATCAATGTGGGTGGAACGATACCCCTGCTTGGAGTAGCCCATAGCCTTGGTTACGGTCTGTGCATGGTAGGTAATGTAGGTCTTTCCGTTAAAGTTAAAGAATGCATGGTGGTTGTTTCCGCCGATGCCGAAATAGGTGTACGGATTGCTGAGCACAATGCCTACATAGTTAAACGGTCCCATCGGGCTGGAACTCTCCATAACACAAATGTTACCTCTTCCGGTGGAAGAAAGGGTATTGGAGAAGTTGGAACAGTAGGTATAGTAATATCTGCCGTTTGCTTTATGGATACCGGAGTCCTCGAACAGACCCGGTGCATTGATGGCAACCGCATTGCCGCTTAACTGAACCATATTGTCGGCCAGTCTTACGACTCTTGCGGTGTTCGGATAGTTGTGGTTGTTGTTCGGAATGCCGCCGCCGTAGTACAGGTAGCCTACGCCGTTGTCATCTACGAGAACAGCCGGGTCAAAGAGCCAGGTGACGCCGTTTGCTGCCTGAGTGCCCGGAGCAATGAGGCGGCTGCCGGTAGCCGGTTCACGGAACGGTCCGATTGGGGAATCTGCTTCCAATACGCCGATACCGCTGCCGTTGTCCGCAAAGTATAAGAAGAACTTATCCTTGCCGTTGATTCTTTTATAGCAAGCAGCCGGAGCCCAGGAATTTCTTGCCCAACGGGCAATGGAGGTCACATCGATTTCGCCGTGATCTACCCAGTTTACCATGTCGTCCGAGGAGATAACGTTAATTGTTCCGATTTTACCATAATCATTTTCTGCGTTCGGATGACCGTTCCAGCTTTTGCTTGTTAAGTCAAATTGTTGATTGTCGTTGGTCATGTAAATATACACTCTGCCGTTGTAAGTCATGGCATACGGATCCGCACCGAATTTGTGATCAATGAGCGGATTGTGGTTGGTTGCCGATTTTACGGAGCCGCTGACAAGTTTGCCGCTGTCGCTTTTTGCTTCGGCAACGGATACGGAACCCGGTGCCAGTAAGCTAAGACCCATGAATGCACAGGTCGCTAAGGCCATAAGCCTTGTTCTCAAATTCTTTTTCATAACAAAATTCCTTTCACAATTGTAAATCCCCAAGTAAAAATCAAAATAATGCTTTCGAATGTAACAAGCAATATACCCTGTAAAAAGCCTCCTTTCCACCTGATTATTTTACATTCTTTCCCAATTATACAAGAGGTAAAATAAAGAAACAATTCATTTCTATACGAAGAAGTTTCATTTTTTTACACGATACAAAGGATTATTAGTGGAATTGTGAATAATTATAGGTCATAGGTCCTATCGGAATTCGTTTGTGATTAACTGCTTCAATACGGAAAACGGAGCAGGACCCGTTTCCAGGAAAAAAGTATGAAACGGGAGAAGGGAAGCATCGGTTCCTTTCATGGTACGATAAAGGTCCCGAAGCTCACAAATTTCCAAATAACCCACCGAATAGGGCAGGTAAATTCCCGGCTCTGCCAACTGTGTGTAAAAAAGTTCTTCCGCACTTTCCGGGGAAAAGCCATACTTCTGTAAAAGTGCAGAGACGGAAGTAAAGTCCTCACCGTAATAGTGAATCCGGATGTCGGAAAGGCTGTACAGACAAAGTCCGGCTACCTGTTCTGCGATTAAAAACTGCCGTAGTTCTTCCGAACAATCCGCATATTGATAGGAGTATAATTCCGCATAGGTGCCCCAGCCTTCATCGTATCCGGTAAAGTTAAGCAATGTCCGTACCGGATGAGGAGCGGTTGCGGCAAAGTATGTGTTCTGATACAGGTGTCCCGGATAACCTTCATGGGCGAGGGTGGAATACAGGCTTTCCATGGCGCATTTGGCGTTGTTGATATAAATAACATTTTCTTTGTAGCTGTCAAAGGCCGGAACCAGATAAAAGGCCGGACTGATAAAGTCCTCCAAGGATGGGTGCACGGACTCCACCCGGAAGGAGGCATCCGCAGGAGCCGGGAAGTCGTCGCAAATCCGGGTTTGGAGCTGCTGCAAAATCCCGGAGGAAAAATCGGTGGTGGATGTAATTCCGGTTTCCGGGGCAGCGGTTGTATTCGGTTTGTCTGTATCCGGGGAAGAAACGGCAGCCGGTGTGAGTTCGGAAGAAGAGTTTAAGGTCAGACCTTCTTTCTGATAAGTCTCCAGCTCTTTTCGTAAACTTTCGGACTCATACAAGGTAAACATAGTAAGCATATTTTTTGTCAGTGCCTCCTGTAACATCTGTTCCAGCTCCGGGATACTTTTATCGGAACCGGTGTTGCTTTTTACCAGGGAGGCATAATAGTCGGCTCCGCCCGGAAAAGCAGCAAGTCCCGCGGCAGGCACGGAAGTATCCGTCAGCCCTTTTAGGGTTTCGATAAGCTGTTCATAGGCCGGAATAACCTTGGTAAATATCAGCTTCTGGTTTCGGATACAAAGCTCTGCCGTCTGTTCCGCAGTCAGCTCCGGGAGTACAGCCAGGCGGTCCCGGAAAGACTCAATCAGAAAATTATTCCCCGGGTCTTCCACAAAGGAATTGCACTGTAACAGGATGCGGGACAAAACTTCCGCGCAGGACTGGGTACCGGCTGCGGAACGGGCTTTTTCAAAGGCGCAAAGCTCCGAAAAGTAGCGGGGCATATCTTCAAGCAACAGAAAATACTCTTCCACATCCTGTAAAGAAGAAAAACGATATTCCGCCAACAGCACAGGGAGCTGGGTCTGAAGTCCGGTGGAAGGGCCCAGAGGGGTATCGTAAAGAAGGGCTCCTTCCGGTAGGATGGAGTTTTCCAAAGCGTATTCTATCAGGTCATAGTGAAGCTGTTGGTCAGCGGTCAGGGTTTCTTTGGAAAAACGGTGTAACCGGTCCAGATATTTTTTTGCGTTTTCGTTTGATGCTGTCAAAGAAGCGAGACTGAAGTGCCCCAGGGAGACAGGAGGCATTGGAAGATTCAGCTGTTCCGGATGTGCAACGGTGTAATGCAGGGAAAGGCTGTCGGAGGTGACGTATTCCCTGAAAAACTCATCCAAAAAGGCAGAGAAGTCTTCCTTTGATGACCGGTTTTCCTTTGACGGAGCAGGTAAATTTTCCATGGACGGTGATTGGGAATTTTCGTCTGCCGGTCCCCCGGCTCCGGCACATCCGCAGGGAAGCAGTATCAGTGTTCCTATGCAAAGCAGAGAACACAGCCGATGGCGTAATCCTTTTGCAAAGTT
>JAFTPY010000175.1 GCA_017463035.1 Lachnospiraceae bacterium | reverse complement strand
CCGGCGGCAACACCGGAAGCACCACCGGCGCAGTTGTAAAGCAGTGTGAGGATATGACCAAGTCCGGTCAGTATACCGGAACCATCAGCAATCCGTTCAACGGTGTAGCACTTTACGGAAATGACGATGCGGTTTCTACGACTGTGAATTTCTCTTCCGGCACCCATGATTTCTCCTTAAGAGGAGCATCGAACGGTGACGAGTTGGCAGAGATTGATTTATATATCGGCGGAGAGAAGAAGGGAACCTTCTACTACGGCGATTCAAATTTAGCAGAGTACACCATTAAGAATGTATCCACCGGAACCGGTAATAAGAAGGTTGAATTAAGAATGACTGCAGATACCGGCAGCTGGGATGCATATGCAGACTGCCTTATCATCGGTGGCAGCGGTGTATCCGTAGGCGGCAACAGCGGAAGCCAGGGCGGAAACACCTCCGGCGGTAACCAGGGCGGTAACACCTCCGGCGGCAACACCGGAAGCACCACCGGCGCAGTTGTAAAGCAGTGTGAGGATATGACCAAGTCCGGTCAGTATACCGGCAACGTAAGCAACCCGTTCAACGGTGTAGCACTTTATGCAAACGATGATGCAGTATCCTATACCCAGAACTTCACCAGCGGAACCAGTACCTTTACTTTAACCGGTGCATCCAATGGCGATAACATGGCACAGGTTGATCTGTATATCGGCGGTCAGAAGAAGGGAACCTTCTACTACGGCGATGCAAATGTAGCAGATTTTGTAATTGAAAATGTATCTACCGGAACCGGCAACCAGAAGGTTGAATTAAAGGTAACCGCAGATGACGGAAAGTGGGATGCATTCATTGATAAGTTAACCATCAGTGGCGGTGCTACCTCCGGAAGTAATACCGGAAATACCGGAAATAGTGGTAATACCGGAAGCAACACCGGAAATAGCGGCAATACCGGCAGTAATACAGGCAATACCGGTAACAGCGGAAGTACTTCTACCGATAACACCAAGCAGTGTGAGGATATGACTAAGTCCGGTCAGTATACCGGTAATGTAAGCAATCCGTTCAACGGTGTTGCATTATATGCAAATGATGACGCGGTATCTTATACTCAGTACTTCGCTGAAGGAACTCATGACTTCACCTTAAGAGGTGCTTCCAACGGCGACAATATGGCAAGAGTAGACCTTGTTATCGGTAACCAGAACAAGGGAACCTTCTACTTCGGTGATGCCAATATCGCAGAGTACACCATTTCCAACGTTTCCCACGGCACCGGCAATCAGACCGTAAAGCTTGTGGTAACCGCAGATGACGGAAAGTGGGATGCTTATATCGATAGCTTAACCATCAGCCCGGCAGGTTCCGTAGATACCGACAACGGCAGCAATGCCGGTAACAGCGGTAACTCCGGTAACAGCGGCAGCTCCATCAACCCGAACGGTAAGATGGTTGCGTTGACCTTTGATGACGGTCCGTCTTCTACGACCTCTCAGGTTTTGGATATCCTTGACAAATACGATGTTAAGGCTACGTTCTTCTTAATCGGTCAGAACATTAACGGTAATACCCGTTCTATCCTTGAGAGACAGAACGCTTCCGGTCATGAACTTGCAAACCATTCTTATACTCACAGTGATATGACCACCATGTCCTGGAGTTCCATTCAGAATGAGATTAATCAGACCAATAACCTGATTAAGCAGTACACCGGACAGACCGCAAAGTTCTTCCGCCCGCCGTACATCTCTGTAAACAATACCATGTACAGCGCAATTGACATGGCATTTGTTCAGGGTACCATGCACAATGACTGGGATGGCAGCAGTTCCTCCAGCCAGATTGCAAATTCCGTAACCCGTGGCGTAAAGGACGGTCAGGTTATTTTGCTTCACGATTTCCAGGGCAATACCGCTACCGTGAATGCACTTCCGACCATTATCGAGAACCTGAAGAATCAGGGATATCAGTTTGTAACCATGAGCCAGTTGTTTCAGTACAAGGGAAAGAACGCGAATGTAGATTACAAGATTTGGTCTAATGTATACGACTAAAATAGGATGAATGAGAGGGGCTGTTGCAAGTGTGCAATGGTCCCTCTTTTTGCGTCTTGACGATTGAAAATCGTTGTAGCTGCGCTTTTGAATCTCTTTTTGCAAGTCGCAACGCTCCGTCAAACTTCCTGTAAGAACGACTAGAACGCTCGGGGGCGACCTCGCGCCCAGTCTTTTCTAACAGGTGATTTCGACTACGCTAAGTGCGCGACCCTTCGGGAAAAGCAAAAAAGATTCAAAAGCGTAGCTGCAACTGCTTGTTGGTTTCAAATCAGCGCAAAAAGAGGGACTATCGCGCTTTGCAACAGTCCCATTACATTAAAATACAAGAAGAAAAACTAACCAAGTTTGTGAATAAATAATCCGCTGCGGAGCTTTGGTTCGAACCAGGTGGACTTCGGAGGCATGAGACGTCCGGCGTCGGAAACGGCAAAGAGCTCGCCAATGGAGGTCGGATACATGGAAAATGCCACGGTCATGTCTTCTGCGACACGACGTTCCAATTCGCCTAGGCCGCGGATACCGCCGATAAAATCGATGCGTTTATCGGTACGCGGGTCACCGATGCCGAGAACCGGAGCAAGTAAGTAATCCTGTAATAAGGAAACGTCCAGAGATTCTACCGGATCGGTAATCTGTTGCAGGGTGTCGTTTGCGGTGAGGCAATACCAGCTGCCGTCTAAGAACATGCCGAAGGTTCCCTTCTTTACCGGCTGGAAGGCTTCTGTACCCAGCTTCTCTATAATGAACTCCTGTGCAATGCGGTCAAGGAATGCTTCTTTGGTCAGACCGTTTAAATCCTTAACGACACGGTTGTACGGTAAAATTTTCAACTCATCCTCCGGGAACAGAACGGACAGGAAGAAGTTGAACTCTTCGGTGCCGTCAAAGCCCGGATTTTCCGAACGGCGCTTTAATCCCACCTTAACGGCGGATGCGGCACGATGGTGTCCGTCGGCAATGTAAATGCTGTCGATGGAAGAAAATGCATCGGAAACGGCCTTTACGTCTGCAACGTCAGAAATTACATATACTCTGTGGGTTATGCCGTCCTCGGAAGTGAAATCATAGAGGGGAACATTGTTCTTCGTCTTTGCCACCACGGAGTAGATGGTTTCGTTTCTGCGGTAGGCAAGGAAAATCGGTCCGGTCTGTGCGTTACAGGTGTCTACGTGACGGATGCGGTCTTCTTCCTTGTCGGCACGGGTATTCTCGTGTTTTTTGATGACATTGTTCATG
>JAFTPY010000174.1 GCA_017463035.1 Lachnospiraceae bacterium | reverse complement strand
TGAGAGAGGCAGTATTTATGCTTATGAGTTCAACGGGTATTGGAAGGATGTAGGTACCTTACAGTCCTACTGGGAATCCAATATGGAGCTTATCGATTTGATTCCGGAGTTTAACTTATACGAGGAGTTCTGGAAGATTTACACCAAGTCGGAAGTGATTCAGCCGCAGTATATTTCCGAGAACAGTGTAATTGAACGTGCGATTATCGGTGAAGGAGCCGAGATTTACGGTCAGGTTTACAATTGTGTCATCGGTCCGGGGGTAGTAATCGGAGAGAATTGTATTGTTCGGGATTCTATTATTATGAAGGGAACCGTAATCGGTGACAATACTACGGTAAATAAGGCGATTATTGCCGAGAACTGTTACATCGGTACGGATTGTGAGCTGGGTGTGTTCGATGAGGTTCCAAATACATGGAAACCGGATATTTACAATAACGGTATGGTTACCATCGGTGAGAATTCCATTGTTCCGGACAGAGTGAAGATCGGAAAGAACACCGCAATTTCCGGAGGTACAACCATTGACGATTATCCGAGAGGTGTTTTGCCGAGCGGCGAAAATATTATTAAGGCAGGTGACCGTGTATGAGAGCATTAGGTATTATTTTGGCAGGAGGAAACTCCGGAAGAATGCAGGAGTTATCCAATAAACGTGCAATTGCGGCAATGCCGGTCGGAGGAAGCTATCGTGCCATTGACTTTGCACTCAGTAATATGTCCAATTCTCATGTGCAGAAGGTAGCTGTGTTGACGCAGTACAATTCCCGTTCCTTAAACGAGCATCTGAGCTCTTCCAAGTGGTGGGATTTCGGTCGTAAGCAGGGTGGTTTGTTTGTATTCCCGCCGACCATTACCAATGACAACGGTTTTTGGTATCGCGGCACTGCAGATGCAATCGCACAGAATCTTACGTTCCTTCGGAACAGCCATGAACCGTATGTGGTAATCGCATCCGGTGACGGCGTGTACAAGCTGGACTATAATAAGGTTCTGGAATATCATATCGAGAAAAAGGCAGATATTACCGTAGTAACCACAGAGGTTTACAACGGGGATGAGCTGGATCGTTTCGGCATTGTGGAAACCGCAGAGGACGGCCGTATTCTGGATTTCCAGGAGAAACCGGTGATTCCTTCCGGCAGCACCGTTTCCGCCGGCATCTATGTGATTCGTCGTCGTCAGCTGATTGAGCTGATGGAAGAGGCAATCAAAGAAGAGCGGTTTGACTTTGTAAAGGATATTCTGATTCGCTATAAGGATGTGAAGCAGATTTATGCGTACAAGATGGAGGGTTATTGGAGCAATATCGCTTCCGTAGAGTCCTACTTCCGTACCAACATGGATTTCCTGGACAGAGGCATCCGCAATTATTTCTACAAGGAATATCCGGATGTTTATTCCAAGATCGACGATTTGCCGCCGGCAAAGTACAATCCGGGAGCTGTTGTAAAGAACAGTCTCGTATCCAGCGGATGTATCATAAACGGCGTAGTGGAAAATTCCGTATTGTTCAAGAAGATTTTCGTGGGTAACAATTGTACCATTAAGAATTGTATCATCCTGAACGATGTACACATCGGTGACAATACTTACCTTGAGAATTGTATTATCGAGAGTCGTGATACCATTCGCCCGAATTCCAGATATGTGGGTGAGGACGGCAAGGTACAGATTGTTGTACAGAAGGACGATCGTTATACCATGGGCTAATGACTTTTCTGAGCGGGCCTGTCGCAAACTGCGGCGGGCTCGCTTTTTGTGTCTCGGGGCTGAACTATAGCCGGATTCTTATATTTTCTTTCGGCTACCGGGGACGCAAAAACGGCTATGTCTGAAGTTGTGACAGGCTATAATGGAGACTATACTAATGATTTGTAAATGGTAACTATGCTATGCTGATTTGGCCGGAGTGGGGAACGGAGAATTTGTTTGTATCCAGTGTGCCGGGAGGAGCAGTTCGACTAAAAATTTACTGTTTTTCAAATGCGCTCGAATGTTGCGTAGGATATCTAGTCGTTCTTGTTACTTCGTTCGTTTGTCAGCAACGCCCGGACAGGAGGTCCGGGTGAGCCCGCCATAAGGCATGGATGCCGCATCAGGGCGGTTGCGTCACGTTTGGGGTGGTGTGGTCGAAGTAATTAGAAAGACTGATATCCGAAGCGGGTGAGAGAGCATTTGAATAACAGTGACTTTTTTTGAAGTGTTCCCGGCGTGCAAAGACAAAAAATGGGGCTTGCGGGTTCCTGGGTTTTGGAGTAAACTAAAATAGGTACCCGGGTGGGATACGAAGGAGGGGGCTTTTATGAAACGGAAGAAAAAAAGGATGTCGACATTGACAAGAGTGTTGCTGTGTTCTTGGTGTGTTTTGGGTCTTGTGTCGGCAGCTTTTCTTATAAAATGGGCAATTAATTTATCACCGGAGGGTCCGGAAGGAAGCATCGGTTCCTTTGCACAAAGCGGAAACGATGGGGATGTGGTACAGCAGGGAGGAGAGATAACAAAGGCTCCGAAGTCGACGGCGACGCCGACGCTTGCGCCGACACCGACTCCGGTGCCGCCGCAGGCGAAGTTTGAGAAGGAATATCCGCATCTGGGAATGATGACGGAGTTTTATGCATATACGGAGGGTGTGGCGTACGGTTTCCGTTATCCGTGTTACGATGCAAATACGCCGGAGGGGGCGGTAGTTGCCGACGCTGTAGCGGATGCGGCGCATCAATTGATGGCGGAGAAGGTTACGGAGCTTGCAAAGGCGGAAGGTAGCGAGAAGTTTCTTTTGATTGATTACGAAGACGGTGAGACAGCAGGGCTGTATTCTGTGTTGTTTTATATTGAAAAGGAAGCAGACGGTGTAAAGACTACGGAGACAAAGCCGTGGATTTATAATAAGAAGAAAGGCGAGCCGGTTGACGCGGAGGCCTTGTTTGAGGACCGTGCGTATCTTTATGTGGCAGAACAGATAAATGCGATGCCGGAAGAAAAGGCGGATGTGTCGGAGGAAGCTGCGGACGGGACGATGGGTGAGGTTACGGAAGAGTATAAATTCATCGGTACCAGAGAAGAGTTTCCGTCTTATTTGTTGACGTCGGACGGTGTGAAGTTCTATTATAACGGAGACGACCCGGAAGGCTTTGTTGTAATTCCGTATATTGCGGTGCATACGTATATGGCGGTGACGGAAAACGGAACGGTAAGAGCGGATAATATCCGTGAACTGGACCCGGACAAGCCGATGATTGCCCTTACCTTTGACGACGGACCGCACTACCAGAACACTCCGCACTTGCTGGAGATTTTGGAACAATATAATGCAAAATCTACGTTTTTCGTGTTGGGAGACCGTTCTCATTTTACGGAGTCTAATAAAAAGACGGTAACAATGGTGGCAGAGGCGGGCCATGAGGTTTCCAGCCATACCTATTCCCATAAGGATTTGAAGAGCCTTTCAGAGGACGCTTTGATAGATGAAGTTGTGAAGGCCCGGGATAACATTTATGCGTTGACAGGAGAATATCCGACCTATATCAGACCTCCTTACGGCGGATACAATGATCTGGTAAAGAAGTATGCCTATGCGCCTTTGATTAACTGGGATTTGGACAGCAAGGATTGGAGCTTCCGTGATGTGGATAAAATTGTGGAGCATGTGTTGAAGGAAGCTGAGGACGGAAATATTGTACTGATGCATGATATTCACTGGTTTACCGTGGATGCGGTGGAACGGTTGCTGCCAGAGTTGGCGACCAGGGGGTATCAATTTGTGACCGTAAGTGAACTGTTTTATTATAATGATGTGGAAGCAGTGAACGGTACGGTATATTACGGCGGTTATGACTAAAGGAGAACAGGAATGTATTTGATTGCGGGACTGGGCAATCCTACCAGGGAGTATGCCGGGACGAGACATAATATCGGATATGATACCATTACGAGACTTTGTGATGATTATCATATTTCTTTGGATATCAAAAAGCATAAAGGGCTTTGCGGAAAAGGTGTCATCGAAGGCGAAAAGGTACTGTTGGTACAGCCTTTGACCTATATGAATTTAAGCGGAGATTGCATTAAAGAAGCGGCGGATTTCTATAAAATCGACCCGGCGCATATTATTGTTATATATGACGATATTTCTCTGCCGGTGGGGAAACTTCGGGTAAGAACGAAGGGCAGTGCCGGCGGACACAACGGCATGAAGAGTATTATCGCAAGGCTGGGGACGGAGGAGTTTCCGAGAGTTCGTATCGGCATCGGAGACAAGCCGGCCGGCTGGGATTTGGCAGACTATGTGCTGGGCCGTTTTAAGTCTGACGAGCTTCCGTTGATGCGGGAGGCGGTAGAAAATGCCGCCAAGGCCTGCGGAATGATTTTAAAGGATGGAATCGAAACAGCCATGAACAGGAGTAACAGCCTGTAAGGAGGAGTATGCGTACTTATACCGAACCGTTAAAGGCATTAAGAGAATATGATGAGTGTACAGAGGCATTGCTGCGGAAGAAGACTCCTGTTGCCGTAACAGGGTGTATTGATTCCCAGAAATGCCATTTTGTGCATGCTCTGGGAGAAAATTACCGGGTACGCCTTATTGTGACCTACAATGATTTAAAGGCAAAAGAGATTTGTGAGGATTATCGTCTGTATGACCCGGAGGTGATGTATTATCCGGCTAAGGACGTTATTTTTTTCAGTGCAGATATTCACGGAAATACTTTGGTACGAGAACGTATGCAGGTAATCAGGCGCCTTTCGGAAGAAAAACCGGTGACTATTGTAACCACCATTGACGGCGGAATCGACCATGTGCTTCCTCTTTCCTATTTGAAAGAGAATTGTATCCGGCTTGCGGAAACCGAGGAAGTGGATTTGACGGACCTTATCTCGCGTCTGTCTGCGCTTGGTTATGAACGTCAGGGACAGGTGGAACACCCGGGGGAGTTTGCGGTTCGCGGCGGCATTTTGGATGTGTTTCCGCTGACGGAGGATACCCCGTTTCGTATTGAATTTTTCGGGGATGAGATTGATTCTATACGTTATTTTGATGTAACAAACCAGCGCTCTATCGACCGGGTGGAGGAGATTTGTATTTATCCGGCTACGGAGCTGATTTTGTGGTCGAAACGGAAGGCTGACGGTATCGAGAAGCTTCGTGCCGAAGCGGCAAAGCAGGTAGAAGCCTTCCGAAAGGATATGAAAACGGAAGAGGGGGCCAGACTTCGCCGGGAGACGGAGGAACTTTGCGAGCGGATTTCTTATATGGGCGGTCTTGCGGGGGCGGATCATTGTATCCGGTATTTTTATGAGGATACGGTGTCCTTCTTTGACTATTTCGGGGACGATGCCATTGTATTTTTGGATGAACCGGTCCGGATTGCGGAGAAGGGCGATGCGGTGGCGGAAGAGTTTTCCCAAAGTATGACCGGACGTTTGGAGAAGGGCTATATTCTGCCGGGACAGGCGGATGTGATATTTGATTATAAAGCCCTTCTTGCGAATCTGGGGCGTAAAAATACGGTGATGCTGTCTACGCTGGAACAGAAAATAAGTTGTCTTTCCCCTGCAGTACAACTGGACCTGACGGTGCGCTCCGTGGCGGGATATAACAATAATTTCGAGTTATTGGTAAAGGATCTGACAGCGTGGAAAAAGAGTGGCTACCGGGTGGTTCTTCTTTGTGCTTCCAGGGTCCGGGCGGAACGCCTGGCAGGAGAGCTGCGTGACCGGGAGTTGACGGCTTTTTGTTCCGAGGATCCGGACCGTGTGGTACAGCCGGGGGAGATTCTGGTGGGCAGCGGTAGCATACACCGGGGGTTTGAGTACCCGATGATAAAGTGGGCCATGATTTCCGAAAGCGATATTTTCGGCGCGGAGCCGAAAAAGAAAAAGAAGCATAAGATGTATGACGGGCAGCATATCGGAAGTCTTTCGGATCTGTCCTTCGGTGATTATGTGGTACATGAAAACCACGGTCTCGGGATTTACCGAGGGATTGAAAAGATAGAAGTGGACCGGGTGATTAAGGATTATGTAAAGATTGAGTACGGCGACGGAGGTAATCTTTATGTGCCTGCCACCGGTCTTGATGTAATACAAAAATATGCGGCGGCGGATGCGGCAAAGAAGCCGAAGTTAAACAAGCTGAATTCCGTAGAATGGAAAAATACAAAAGCCAGAGTAAAGGGTGCGGTAAAGGATTTGGCAAAGGATCTGGTGGAGCTTTATGCGCTCCGCAGTGCCCAGAAGGGTTTTGCCTGCGAGGAGGATACGGTATGGCAACGGGAGCTGGAGGATTTGTTTCCGTACAATGAAACCGACGATCAGCTGAAGGCAATTGATGAGATCAAAAAGGACATGGAAAGTACCCGGATTATGGATCGTCTGCTTTGCGGGGATGTGGGCTTCGGAAAGACGGAGGTGGCACTTCGGGCGGCATTTAAAGCGGTATCCAACGGAAAACAGGTTATTGTATTGGTACCGACCACGATTTTGGCGCAGCAGCATTACAATACCTTTACCCAGCGTATGATGAATTATCCGGTACGGATTGAACTGATGTCCCGGTTCCGGACCCCGACCCAGCAGAAGAAGGTTGTGGAGGACTTCAAAAAAGGAACGGTAGATATTATTGTGGGTACCCACAGAGTGTTGTCCAAGGATATCGAGCCGAAGAATCTCGGTCTGCTGATTGTGGATGAGGAGCAGCGGTTCGGTGTGGCGCACAAGGAGAAGATAAAACAGTTAAAGGGGAATGTGGACGTGTTGACACTGACGGCGACTCCGATTCCGCGTACCCTTCATATGAGCTTAATCGGGATTCGTGATATGAGCATTTTGGAAGAACCGCC
>JAFTPY010000173.1 GCA_017463035.1 Lachnospiraceae bacterium | reverse complement strand
GTGTGAGCGATACCTGGCTTGCTGCATGGAATGCAATGCCGCCGCAGAGACCAACGGTGCTTCGTATGTTTCTTGCGAAAATTACCCGGACTCTTTCCTTTAACCGCTTCCATGCCCGGAATGCAGAAAAACGGGGTGGAGGAGAGCTACCTCTTGTTTTGGAGGAATTGGCGGAATGTATTGCACATGAGTCGGATACGGAAAACGAATATTTTGCAAAAGAGCTGGAGCAGTGTATCCGGCTCTTTGTCCGGGATTTACCGGAACGGGAAGGAAATGTATTTGTACGCCGTTATTTCTTTACGGAACCGGTATCTGTGATTGCAAAGAGGTATAGCATGACCGAGAATAACGTAATGGTTATTTTAAGCAGAACCCGCAAGAAGCTGAAAGCATATCTTTGTAAGGAGGGATATTTCAGTGAATAGAGAAGACTTATTTAAAAGTATAAGTGGATTGGATGAAGAGGTTTTGGAGCGTAGTGAAATTGCCACTTCGAAACATATCTCCCTACGTCGGAGGGTTCCGATTTCGCTGGTGGCGGCTTTGTTGGCATTGCTTTTGACGGGAGCCTGTGCCGTTGCGGTTATATATGGTGACAGTATACAAAACTGGTTCGGTCATTATTTCGGACTCGTGACCGGGCGGGAGATGAGTGAGGGGCAGAAGGCACTGCTTGACCATCTGAGTCAGGACATAAGTCAGAGTAAAACTGTTGATGAGACTACCGTTACGGTAGATTCTGTAACGATGGGCGATGATAACTTCTATTTATTGTTGCGTGTAGAGGGGGTGGCGTTTTCCAAGCGTCAGCATTATAATTTTGACGAGGTTAAGTTTGAGGTTTCTCCTGACCCGATGGATGGAGTCGGTGGTTTGGGAAGCTACGGAGTGCAGTTTCACGGTTTGGACGGAGATGGTACGGCGCTGTTTCTTATGGACTTTTCCTACGCAACAGGGGAAGCGTTTGCATTGAATACGACACCATTGGAAGTACATCTGGTACTGGAAGATTTGATGCGTGGAGTACAGTCTGAAAAGCAGAAAACGGTTACGGAAGGTGTCTGGGAGTTTACGTTTACGATTGACCGAAGCCAGCCACCGGAGGCGATAGCATTGCCGGATACAGAGGTAATGCTTATGAATTTGCATACGCGGGAAGAAATGTCAGCTTTGTTTACGGATATTGAACTGACCAATACCGGACTTCGTTTTCGATATGACTATGGGAAAGGGACATTGGCAATTGTAAGTCAATTGGAGGTTGTTCTGGAGAACGGAGCAACCATTGGGGATAGTGGAGGTAGTGGTGTCCCTATGGAGGATGGGACAACACTCAACTGTTCTTATCAGTGGCGTGTTCCGATTAATTTGGATGAGGTGAAAGCAGTACGAATCGGGGAAACGGAAATTTTGGTCAGATAATAAAAACTGTGTTACGCAATGGTAATTTTGGTGTCTATTGGGATGAAAGGCCTTATTACACAGAGAGGAGAGAGAACATGGACGATAGGCAGATTATCGAATTGTACAATGAGCGCTCAGAAGCTGCCATATCGGCAACTGCGGACAAATATGGTAAGTATTGCTATTCCGTTGCGTATCACATTTTATACAATGAACAGGACAGCGAGGAGTGTGTAAACGATACATATTTGAGGACCTGGGAGGCTATCCCGCCGCAGTGTCCGGTCAACTTGCCGGCGTTTCTTGGAAAAATCACGCGCAACCTCGCATTGAACCGCTATCGGTATTATGTCAGAGAAAAGCGGGGCTGCGGTCAGATACCTCTTGTGCTGGACGAACTGCAGGAATGTGTTCCGGCGGTAAACAGTACGGAACAGGCAGTAGAAGAAAAACACTTGGTGGAGGTACTAAACCGCTTTACCCATGAATTACCGGTGGAAAAAAGAATGATGTTTGTGAGACGGTACTGGTATTTGAGTTCAATCGGAGAGATTGCGGAAGATTTTGAAATCAGCGAGGGTAAGGTGAAAATGACGTTACTTCGTATCCGAAATAAATTGAAGCAGACCCTTGAGAAGGAAGGTATCGTATTATGAAAAATGAAAGATTATTGGATGCGCTCGGAAAGATGGATGAGGACCTGATTGCGGAAGCGGCACCGGGAAGGAAACCGTCAAAGAAAGCAAAGACCGTAGCATGGGTGAAATGGGCAGCGGTTGCGGCCTGCCTCTGTCTGGTTGCAGTAGGCGGAATATGGAAACTAACGACGCTTCCTACAAAGGGAGAACCATTATCAGGGAATTTAATTTCGGAGGAAGGGATTACAATTCCTCCGATGGAGGTAGCGCTTTCTAAGGATGCGGCTGCTATGGCGGATATGATAGGGTTCTTTATTTATGAAGGGCGTTGCTATGTGTATTATGAGAATTTTTCCGAAGCGGAAGAAATTGTGGGAGAGCATTTGGGAACCGTAACCGGGATGATAGACGAGTGGACGCCGGAGGAAGGTTATGTGGATTTTGCGGGCAGCATCCGCGGCGATTTTTATTCCGTGAAGGGGTATGATCCGGAGTTTATGCTTTGTACAAAGGTGGGAAACGGTGCTGTCACCACGTATATTTGCAACAACGGGATTACCGTAAAATACGGGAAAGAACTGTATGAGGACCGGCTACATCTGTCGGAAAACATTGCGGGCGTGCAATACGAAAGCCGGGAGTCCTGGTTTTACAGTAAGGAAGAGCTGTACGAACTGGATAAGGAGGAAGCCTGTATCCGGGAATTTATTGAGAAGCTGGATGCGGAAGAGTTTCTTCTTTGTCGGGATATAGAGGTGCAGGAAGGCTGGCAGCATATGGTGGATTCTGAGATTTATCACCTGTATTTTAACGGAATGGACGGGACAAAGGTACATCTCAGACTTCACGAGAACGGGTATGTCAGATTCCAGGGCTTGTGGGATTTGTGCGTTAAAATACCGGAAGAATCCTATGCGAAGCTGTTGACTGCGTTTGCGCAGAACGAAGAAGCTTCCGAATAGGCGTTATGTTGTGCGGCGTTCTTTTTGGGATTAACCTTTGAAATAAAAAACAGTGGAAGTATCAGCGGTTTCATGGTAAACTATGTTAAGGGTATCATGAAACCGTTTTTGATGGGAGGATGTGCGTATGAAGAAAAGGATAATGACGGTCATTTGTCTGGTTTTGGTGGCTTTTGTTTTGCTGGTACCGATACCGTTACGTTATAAAGATGGGGGGACCGTAAAATATAGTGCCCTGCTTTATTCTGTGACGAATGTACATAGCATAGTTACACAGTATGTGGCGGAAGGGGAATATAAAGACGGGTATGAGGTGGGTACGATTGTAAGAGTGCTCGGATTTGAAGTGTACAACGATGTTCGGGAAGTGTATGAGGGGGAATAAGGAGGTAGTTATGAATTGTCCGTATTGTGGGAAAGAGATGCGTTTGGGTCAGATATGTGCGGATAATCTGCTTTCATGGACTCCGGATGGAGAGCGTGCAAGCGGAGGAACACGCTGGAGAAAAAGTCCGAACAGTATCGTGCTGGCAAAGTATTATTTATTGGCACAGGCATCGGTGGATGCGTATTATTGTGAGGAATGTAAGAAGATAGTGATAGATGTTGTAAGTGAGTAGGGATGAGTTATGAAGAAAAAGAGAAGAATTACATTTGCTGTGGTGGCTGCCTTCTTGTCAGCCTTCGTTATTTGGATTGTTTGGGGCAATACGGCCTTGGAGTTAAACTATTATACGATTTTAAGTGACAGGTTGCCCGAAGAATTTGACGGATATCGGATTGCCCATATATCCGATTTACATAACACAGAGATGGGGAACGAGAACGAAAGGCTGCTTACTATGTTACGAGAGGCGGCACCGGATATGATTGCGATTACCGGAGACCTTATTGATAGCCGCAGGACTGATATTGAGGTTTCCCTTCAATTTACAGCGGCTGCTATGGAGATTGCACCCTGCTATTTTGTAGCAGGAAATCATGAAGCCCGGATATCCGAGTATGACGAGTTAAAAGAAAGCCTGACGGAACAGGGCGTTGTTGTTTTGGAGAATCAGCGTATCGAATTGGAACAATCCGGAGGAACAATCGTGCTACTGGGTGTGAATGATCCGGCTTTTCAAAATGCTTTTTTATATGACGAAGCCGAAGCAGTGATGAAAGGAAAATTGCAGGAGCTTTCGGTCGGGGGAAATGAGTTTACGATTTTGTTGTCTCATAGACCGGAGATGTTTGATTGCTATGTAGACAGTCAATCAGACTTGGTTCTCAGCGGTCATGCTCACGGCGGACAGTTCCGGCTTCCCTTGGTGGGCGGAGTGCTGGTACCGGATCAAGGGTGGTTTCCTGAATACGATGCGGGACTGTTTACAGAAGAGACTACAACGATGCTTGTAAGCAGAGGTATCGGAAACAGTGCCTTTCCGTTTCGGTTTAACAATCGACCGGAAGTGATTTTGGTAGAATTGAAAAGTGAAGGAAAATAAAAGATGACAGGAGGGACGTAGAATGCAGAAATTACGAATTACAAGTCGAGTATTAATTTTGATGTTGAGTTGCCTGATGGCATTTCCTTTGGCAGGTTGTAGTAAAAAGTTAAAGAGTACGGAGGACTTGATTGCAAAGGCAAGGAAAGAAATCACAGTAGCCAACGCGGATACGATAGAAGTGGAATTTGCGGTAAAGTGTACCAAGAACGATGAAGCTTTAATGTGGTTTATTACCGGCAATGAGTACCAAGCGCATAGTTATTTCCCTATGATTTTTAAAATTGTGGGAGAAGAGGAATATGTTTTTGAAGGTCGGCACAGTTCGATGGAACGAGGTCAGGATATTGCTGTCTATAATTGGGGAGACGGCTATTCCTTTCTGGTAAATAATCCGAAATGCAAGACGATACAGATTACCGGGAATGTCGGTGGCTTGGGTACGGTAACAGAGGTTGAAATCGGGGAAGGCGAGTACCCGTTCCATTATTACTATGAACTACTTCCGCAGGAGTATATCTTTTTGGATGCGGAAGGAAATGAGATAAGATAATAGGGGGATTTACGGAGGTAGGTATGAAAGACGAAGAGAAAGAGTTAGAGAAAGCCTTAAAGATTGTAACAGAAAAAGTATTAGAGCAATTATCGACGGTGCAATTAGGTGACTTGTCAGGAGGAATAACCGACATTGAGGCACCGGCTTGCGAAAAAGAAGTATATCCGATTTATTTTGACAGAACGGAAAAGGATAATTCAAAGTGGCTGGAATTGCTTAAAGAAGCCTTAAAGACTGCAAAGACCTTTGAAATACACTGCTGGAACGGAGAGGACGAATGGATTGCGGTGGCATTACGGTACGGGAAGCTAAAGGAAAGTGACTGGACCTACGGGAAGATGATTACCGGAGAGGTGACGCCGGAATTTGCCGATATGCTTCTTACGATGCCGAAGCCGCAAGACACCGAGATAGAGAATAAAATGACGCCGTTCTTTAATGTGTTCCTGGACAGTGGATTTCAGAGCAGTCATTACGGAACAGAGGTAGTTATATATTGAGGAATGTTTGTACTTTGTAAGAGAATATCGGAGGAGGATACAGAATGAAGAAAGCATTATCAATTATTTCCATTGTTGTAGGAGGACTGGTTTTATTAAGTGTAATAGCGCCTATGATTATCGGATCGTTGTTGGCAAATCAGTTGTCCGACTCCGTAGGCATTATCGGTGGTGCGGACGGACCGACGGCGGTTTTTGTTGTGGGAACTTTCGGAGCGGGAAGTGTGATTATTGAAAGTGTGCTAGGAGTCCTTTTGGTTTTTGTTGGAATATGGGGACTGATTAAGTGTAAGAAATAAAAATGTAAACAATAAAAAAATATTCTTTCCCCCGCACATTGCGGGGGAGTTTTTCGTTAATCCCTATGAAAGGAAAAACGTCGACGAATTTCCGATTGCAAAAGAAAGGAGGGGC
>JAFTPY010000172.1 GCA_017463035.1 Lachnospiraceae bacterium | reverse complement strand
TTTTTTCATTATATTTCTCGCAAAATAGTAATTGCTCATGCAAAAATCCGGAAAAGTGGCCCACCCTGCCACTTTTTTCCGTTTTCCTGTAAGCTTCTATTGCAAATTGATTCATTATGAGTTATAATTAGAATGCTAATTCACAAAAAGGAGTTACATACCATGGATAAGATGCCGGAAGTCATTTCACTCAGCGACAGAAGTAAATACTGGGAGCATACCTTTGAGAAGTTTTATGTAAAGGTTTATGTCCCGGAGAACGCCCCGATTACCGATATTGTTAACTTTGGCTTCCGGGCTCCGTATCTGCTTGTATTCGAAGAAAACAGACAATCCGCAGAAGAAGCAAGAGACTTTGCAAACTCCACCGGTCTTGCAAAAATAGCCGCAAGCTTCGGCGGAAGTGTGGTTTTTATATATCCGACCTGCGAGGGCGGTTGGGACAACGCTCCTGCCGATTTGTACACATCCGTCATTGCCGAATCCAGAATCAGCCAGTATTACAAAGACGGCGTTGCGATTATGCGTGACCGTTTTACCGGTAACTGGAACGGTTTTTACATCCGCGGTGCGGTAGTACGCACCTTCCTTTACGGTTTCGGTAAGTCTGCGGATTACATTGCAAAGAATTGTCTGCAGCGTATCGAAGGCGACGGCTTGTACGGCAAAGGAGACATCGCTCCGGTCACCTGTATTTTGCAGAATTTAAGCGTAATTCCTGCTCCTGCGGATAATGCAAGAGATATCCCGGTTATCTCCATCGGCAACAGCGCTGCCGCAAACGATGCCTTAACGACCGGTCTTGACCACGTTTTAGTGAAGGATTCCGCCGACTACGAAAAGGATTTCTACGGTTTCTGCGATCGTTTCCACCGTATGATGGGTAACCTGATTCCGCAGGCAAACCTGGAAGAGATGGGCATGCTTTGGGAGCCCGGCTCCTGTGTCGTATCCACCTCTTACGATAACCACGGCGACGATAAAGACACCACAGAACATGCCATCGGCTATGTGGCTTATTATAACAAGAAAATCATCGAGGACGGCAAAAAGGTACCGCTTCTGTTCTGCTTCCACGGCGGCGGCGATTCTGCCATGTGCATGACAAATGTATCCGGCTGGTTCCGGGTTGCGGCAAAGTACAATTTCCTGTTAATCAGTGTGGAGCACCATCTGAACAGCACCGCTACCGAGACTCTGTCCTTATTGAAGCACTTAACAAAGAAATACCCGATAGATATGGAGCAGATTTATGCCTCCGGATTTTCCATGGGCGGTTGTAAGTCCTGGGATATGTTCCAGGAATATCCGAAAATGTTCGCCGGAGTAGCACCGATGTCCGCCACCTTCGAGGTAGGACTGAATGTATTCGGCAAAGATTCCGGCCCCATTAACCGGGATACGGTAGTTCCGACCTTCTATGTGGGCGGCGAACTCACTCCGCTTCCGGAGCTTCCGTTCCAGGCGCAGAAGTGCATCGACCGCGTACGTTATGTCTTTGACGTGAACAAAGTGATTGCGGATTATGATGTAACTCTGGAGGACAAAGATAATTGGGCAAACCCGATTTACGGTATCGACGGAGACTTTGTCTACAAAATCGACGACCCGTCCCGGGGCAGCGTTCTGACGCTCAACTTATTCGAAAGCGAAAACGGTTGCTGCTATACCGTTTTCGGCAGCGTAAACAACCAGGGGCACGAAGTGCGTCATCACAGCTGTGAGAACGCATGGAAATTTTTAAGCAGCTTCCGCCGTTTACCGGACGGCACCATCGCCGGCGGCAAGACGGAAGATATCAAAGCCATTTTCGAAGTTTAGTTATACTACACTTTTTCATTTTCATTTTTCCAAGAAAGAAGCCGGTTCCCCAAGCCGGCTTTTTTCCTGCGCATTTGGATGATTGTCACAAACAGCCGCATTCGTTACGAGGGTCCGCAATGCAGACTTTTTATTCAAAAACAGTATAGATACCTTTTTCCGGGCAATACTCCATACAGAATCCGAAACCGGACCTTCGGATAAACCAAGCGAAAGGATTTGTACTATGACCGGAATTACTACCTCAAACAAAGAACGTTCAACCTTGGCGATTTCACAAACCATCTTTGCAACTCTGCTCATCTTTCTCTCTGTCCTGTTGCTGTTACCGGACCGTTTCTTTGCCACGGAACCCTCCCATGCATCACTTTCCTTAGAGGACCGCATCCTGCGCTTACATATTCTTGCCGCAGGGGACGATACCGCTTCCCAGGAAATCAAACTCCATGTCAGGGATGCGGTGCTTGCACACGTCAGAGATGCGGTAGCACACGCAACTACCGCAAAGGAAGCAGAGGCGGCATTGTCTCCGCTTCTGCCGGAAATCATCAGTGTAGCCAACCAAACCCTGGAAGCCTACGGTGTCTCCTACCGTGCAAAGGCGGAGCTTACCACGGAGTTTTTCCCTATTAAGCAATACGGTTCTCTGCTGCTTCCGCCGGGGGAATATCGCGCCCTTCGCATTGTCCTGAAGGAAGGAGAAGGAAAGAACTGGTGGTGCATGCTTTACCCTTCTCTTTGCTTCACGGAAGGCATCACCGCCACCCTTCCCGAGGAAGAGAAGGAAGAACTGCGAGGATTACTGGACGAAGAAGAGTTTGAGACCTTGTTTCCCGAAAAAGAAAAAAAGCCGATCTTTCGCTTCCGGCTTGCGGAGTTGTGGAATAAACTGTGGGGACGCCGCTAGATGTGCGTCCCACTCTTACCTGCCGGCAAAAAAGTCGGTATATCTTTATTTCCCCATCATTTCCTGCTCATAGGGATTATCCAAAGTAGCATCAAAGCCCGGCAGCAAATATTCCTTCTTCATGTACTCATGAATATCCAAATCGAGAAAATAATTACAGAACATGATGCCCACATAGGTAATTTTCATTTCCTCGGTTTCCGGCACCATGGCGTAGACAAAGCCGTAATAACGGTCCTGATCCATAGCCACCAAATCATACCCTTCCGGTTCTCCCGTAACGGAATAGATACCTTCATACTCCTCCACTCCGATTGTTTGCAACCGTTTTAATTCCTTTCCATAAGCCTCTGCATCCTTGTATTCTACCGTCAGATACGCTACATACTGCGGATCCCAGGGATTGTAATACACATACTGAAAATCCTGTACATGCATTTGCGAAGTAATTTTTTCCGGAAAAACAACAAATTGTCCGGTGCGGGGCTTTCCGTACTTCATATTACAATCCATTCCGATATAATCGGAGTAGTTCGCCACATCATCATACACCTGCACCTTTGTTGTTGCGGAATCAAAAATGACTAGGCTCATGATTCCGAATATCATCGCTACCCTGATAAGAATATAAAGCAGTCCGGCACCGAGGATAATTCCTAATATCAAAAATATCTTTTTAGATTTGGACCATTTTTTCTTAACTTTTTTCACGGAATCCGTCTGCCAAGTCCGAAACTCCTCGGACTTTACCAGTTCCTCTGTTTTTCCTTCCGCCTTCATGGCATCATAGGTTTGTCTGCAGTTCTCGCATTCTGCCATGTGCTCTTCCACCAATCCCGTACTTTCTTCACTGCACACCTCATCCACATATAACGGCAGCAAATCCTGTATTACCTCACATGATAATTTCATCCCAACTCCTCCTTAATCCTCTGCTTCGCACGATAATAGGTCACCCTGGCCCAGCTTTCTGTCTTCCCATGAATTGCTCCGATTTCTTTGAATGACAGTTCTCCGAAGGTCCGCATCCAGAAGACTTCTTTATAAGGCTCTTCCAAGGAATGTAATATCAGATGAATCTCTCTTGCCGCATCCTTATCCAACGCCCGGCTCTCCGGGTTATCCTTAGCTGGAATGTTCTCCCAATCCTCCATGGTTTCATGCTTTTTCTTCTTACAGTAATTATAAAAATTATTCTTTGCGATTTGCAGCATCCACGTCCCGATACTGCATTTTCCTTCAAAGGTATCAATCTTTTTCAGAATCTTAAAGAAAGTTTCCTGGGTAATTTCTTCCGCCAAATCCGGGTCTTTGCACAAATCCAACAGATACAAATACACCTGCCGGTAATAGGTTTTATAAAGCTCGTCGAATTCCTGCAAGGTCACCTCCCCTTTCTTTTGTTCTGTATATTAGACAACTCAGTCTCTGTTTCGTTACAAATTTTCTTAAAAAAATTGCAAAACTACCCTTCATGGTATATAATCACCATAACGAAAGGAGCTTTTATGAACGCTATTTTATCTACACATACCGCATACGCTTACGCAAAAATCAACCTTTCTTTGGACATTCTCGGCACCCTGCCCAACGGCTATCACGAGGTCCGGATGATTATGCAATCCTTACAACTGCACGATACCGTTACTCTCAAAATTAGCGACACACCGGGCATTACCATGACCTGCAGCGACGCCTCCCTCCCTGTGGATGAACACAACCTCGCCTACCGGGCAGCCGCTTTATTTTGCGATACATACCATATTTCCGAAGGAATCGAATTGCATCTGGAAAAGAAAATCCCGGTTGCCGCAGGACTGGCAGGAGGAAGTTCCGATGCCGCTGCCGTATTGCGGGGTTTAAACGAAATGTACGGAAAACCGGCCACCGCCGATGAGCTTGCCGCACTGGGAGTAAAGCTGGGTGCGGATGTACCTTATTGTCTGATGCTGGGCACCGCCCTTTCGGAAGGTATCGGCGAACGTCTGACCGTCTTGCCTGCCGCCCCGGACTGTCACTGTCTTTTGGTAAAGCCGGCCGCCGGCGCTTCCACAAAGCAGATTTACACCGATTATGACGCTTTGGTACAAACCACGGATATCAAACATCCCGATACCGATGCTTTGCTTTCGGCTCTGTCTGCGGGGGATTACAACACCCTTGTATCCGGTCTTTGCAACGTACTGGAACCGGTGACCACCGGCCTTGTTCCGGACATCGCAGTCATCAAAGAACGCTTACAGACTCTCGGTGCCGACGGTGTCCTAATGAGCGGAAGCGGTCCTACCGTCTTCGCCCTGTTCTCTGATCTTGAAAAAGTAAAACGCGCCGAAGCGCATTTCCTACAGACAGAATATGCACCGGGCACGTTCTTAACAAGTTTTTATCAGCCGGAGTAAACTATTATCAATTTTGTCCGCCGGTGGAGACTTTAACAAGGACTTGAGTCCTACACCGGCGCGTAGGCGGTTTTTACGCTGACACCGGACAGACGACCGATTTTCCCGGCCAGGGCACTGATGGTGTCCTGCGGGGCATCCACCGCCACGCTTAAGATACTAATATTCTTCTGTCGGTACGGAATTCCCATCCGTCCGATAATATATTCTCCGTAATCGTGCAAAATCGAATTCAGCTGCTCTGCCGATTTCAAATCCTGCACAATAATTCCCATTACCGCTACTCGTGTTTCCATAAAGCACCTCCGTATACTCATACTCCATCTCTATCTTAATACACTTCGAAAAAAATTTCCACTTTTTTTCATTTTGGGGTTAAGTTCTAAAAAAAGTCGGTCGATATAAGAGGTAAGAATAGGTGGAATGTCTTCCGCCACAATACAGAAAAGTAGGAAACCGCACAAAGAGCGAAGGAGTCGCACCGCGTTTTCCGTTCGCTGACTTTAACCAAGGAGGGTTCGTTATGAATACAAATCAAATTCTTTCTGCAACCAATTCTTATCAAGCTGCGGAAGCCTATAAGAAGACTTCCGATTCCAAGGCAGCAGATACCGTCGCAAAGGCTCCCGAGACCGCCGATACCGAGGCGTTTGTCTACGAGAAAAAGAGCGCGGACAAGGCTGCTACCAACAATCCGAAAAACAAAAATTATGTTACCCTGACCAAAGAAAATAAAGAGATTATTGCGCAGTTGAAGGCTGACGCAGAGCAGCGTACGGCACAGCTCCGTTCTCTGGTAGAGAGCATGATTTTAAAACAGAACAAGACCTTTCAGGTAGGTACCCTTACCGATGAGAAGATGTTTGAAATGCTTCGCAAGGGTCAGGTAGAGGTTTCTCCGGAAGTCCGTGCCCAGGCGCAGGCAGATATTGCCGAAGACGGCTACTGGGGCATCGAGCAGACCTCCGAGCGTTTATTCTCCTTTGCTAAGGCCATCTCCGGCGGAGACACCGCAAAAGCAGAGACCTTAATCACCGCTATGGAGAAGGGCTTCAAGCAGGCGACCAAGGCATGGGGCGACGACCTTCCGGAAATCTGTCAAAAGACCTTAGAGAGCGCAACCGAGAAGATTCGCAGTTGGGCAAAACAGGCCGAATTTTCCGACGAACTGGCAGATACCACAAAGGATGCTCTCGAAGCACAGGCGGCCAATTCCGCTCTGACTGAATAATATCGGCGATTCTTTCTAAATATACAGAAAAAGGATACCGTTCCACTTCCCTGAAAACAACCTATCGGGACACGGTATCCTTTTTGATTTGTCTTTTTACACCGTAAGGGCAATCTCCCTTACTCCTTCTTCCGCAAATGCTACTCCAGACCGGCGTATTTCTTTAACGCTTCAAAGGTCTCATCACTGATGGTATGCTCAATCCGGCAGGCATCCTCTGCCGCCGTTTCTTTGGATACACCGATTTTCTCAAAGAACGCAGACAGCACACGATGACGCTCGTAGGTCTTCTCGGCAGCCAGCTTTCCCTTTTCCGTAAGTACCAGCGCTCCGTCTTCCGTATTCTCCTCCAAATAGCCGCCCTTCTTTAAAATGCCGACCGCCCGGCTGACGCTCGGCTTCGAATATCCCATATGTTCACTGACATCAATGGCGCGAACATGATTATTTTCCTTTGACAAGACATAAATCGTCTCCAAATACATTTCCCCTGATTCCTGTAAATGTGCCATAAGTTCCTCCTGTGTTCCCTTCTTCCCAGACGATAGCGCTTGTCCACAAACAATACCCTCATCTCTTCTTTATATCATACCACATCCCAGTGATATGTGACAAGTGGCAAACAAAACAAAAAGGGGCGCGCATCTCAATGCGACAGCCCCCGTGTTCTTTATTCCCCCACAGCTTTCACAATCAGTAAGACATCTCCCTCTCGAAGATCTCCGTTATGTTCCGTCAGACGAATCACATCCTCCGGTGCCGTATAATACCGCTTTGCGATATCCCAAAGCTCTTCTCCTGCCTTGACCGTATACCCCACCATGCTCGGCAGTTCCTCTAACCGGTCCGCTTCAAAGGCTTCCCACTCCGTATCCACAATCACATCCTCCCACCGGTTTTCCATAGCAACCACCGAAAATACCAGTTCCGCCTTCATCTCAATCTCACCGCTTCGCACCGTTCCGAAGGATGACTCTGCCACGTAACAACGCACATCATAGGTACTATCCGGTGTCAGTCCTCTCACCTCGATTCTATGAGAAAACGGCACCTCTCCCCTATACGACTGTAACGGCCGTTCATCATCCTCTGAAACATAAAGCAAACTTACTTCCAGCGTACCGGACATGTTTAAGGTTTCTTCCTCCCGAACGCAAACATCCGGCTTCATTTCCACACTTCCGCGACAAACCTGAAGAATTCCCGGCATTCCTTCCGGTAGCATCATTCGTTCGGCCATCCGCATTCTGCTGTCATTTTTCAGCACCAGATTTTCATATTCTTCCTTCTGTTTTACCGGAATCAATTCGCAATTCGTTGCAAACAAATCCCGCAATATCTCCATTTCGCTTTCCTCATACAGCTTCATTTCCGCTTCCAGAACCGCCTCTGCTTCCAAAAGCCGCTCCTCCCCGTCTTCATCCGCTTTCACGGATACATTCTCGTTCATCAACCGGAAATTCACATCCTCAATCAATCCTTCCCTGCATCCGCTGATCTCAAACTCGGTTTTAAAAGGCAGGAACACTTCATAGCTTTCCGTCTCTCCCTCCTCCCGATTGCTTTTCCAAAGGGCAAACAAAGACAGCTCTCCCTGTACCTCCATCCGTTCTTCTTTCGCTCTTGCTTCCGGGTTACGCAGCTCCAGTTCCCAATACAAAAGCTCATCGATGCTGTCCTTTCCCGACGGAAGGAATACCTCTTCCCGCAGTCTGGCAATGTCCTTCCGGTCGGCAACCATAGAGGTTACCGGTATGATACCGGATTTTGTATGTACGTTTTCCGCATCCGGTAAAGCAACCGCAGCACGGACATCATGTAATTCATCCGCCTGTACCAGAATGCCGAGAAGAGCCCGCACCGCAAGCTTTCTGGAATGAATGAGCCCTATCTCCAGCTCCTCCACTTCGGCACGGACCGTAATATTTTCTCCTCCGCAGGCCTCCGGCAAATCTACCGCCTCGTCAAAGGGAAGCTCTCCACGGATACTCTGCACCGTTTTTCCTTCTTCTTCACTCAGATAAAGCACTTGATACAGCAATACTCCCTTTAAATATAACCTGCCGCCGGACAACTTCTTTTCGTTCAGACGTACATTTCCTTTTCTCCAAATAACCGCGCGCACATCCGCTTTATTATCCGGTACATTGACATCATCATCAACTGTTAAGCGAAGTGCCTCCCGGCATTTTACACGATTCATATGAATACTTTGCATTTTCATTTCCATAAAAAATACCTCCCGAAGCTAGGTTCTTTTACAACCTATGCACCGGGAGGGCGCTTTATGCCGGATACGGCTTTTTATTTGCCGATAATACCTTTCCCTCAACAGAGTACGAGAACGGAGACTATCTTCTTTGCAAGTCGCAACGCTCCGTCAAACTTCCTCCAACCGGTTCTAAACGTCTCTCGGGTGTGGCCTCGAGACTTAGAACCGCTAGGAGGTGATTTCGACTGCGCTAAGTGCGCGACCCTTCGGGAAAAGCAAAGAAGATAGTCTCCGTTCTCGTACTCTTTCAAGCACAGTGTTTTCATCGGCAAATAAAACGGCCGTCACGCGAAATCCGCATGACGGCCGTAAAATTAACTTTTATACATATACCAGTTCGACATCCTTTGTTAATACGTCGGTATAACTATAGGAGAAAATCTGCTCGGTCTCCGGCATATTTTCCGGAACTACTTTTACGGTAAATACGCACGGATAAATTGCGGAAATTACGCCTTCCATTACGTCCACCTTATTGCGACCTTTGTTCTCACAAACCTTCACGCGTCTTCCCACGCTGTGCTTCACATTGTAAACAATCCTGCTCATTTCCGTTGGCTGACCCATCTTCGTTCTCCTATCCGCGTAATCGCTATGTATACTCGATAAATGCTTCATATAGTATTTATCTATGTATAAGTATACCATATCTTGTTTTTCTGTGTCAATCAAAAAACGGAATTTGCAATGGGTCTTTCTACCCATCCGGCATTTTCTTCTTGACATTCTCGAATATCGAGAATATAATACAAGCATACATACTCGATATTCGAGAATAGGAGGTGAACCTATGCCGCGCGCAAAATTTCAAACCCTGACAGAGCAGATGTTTTATATTTTACTTTGCCTGAAAAACGAATGCTACGGCATGGACATTTTGGACCGGGTTCCGTCCATGACAAACGGCAGAGTCAACGTAGGTTCCGGAACCCTTTACAATCTTTTGGAACAATTTCTGGACGCAGGAATGATTCGGGAGACCAAAGTAGAGGGTAGAAAACGAAGTTATCTTTTGACCGATTACGGCAAGGAAATATTAAAAAAGGAATATGACCGTCTCTGTGCCCAGACACAGGACTATCGCAGTATATTTGAGGAGGAGTAATATGAAGGATAGTAAACGCACGTATGCTTACTTTAAGTTTTATGACCGCAGTAAAATGCAGGCCTATCTGGAAAAAATGGCAGAAAAAGGCTGGCTGCTGACCCAGTCCACGGACCTCTGCTGGCAATTTCGCCGCATTGAGCCAAAGAAACTTCATTTTTCCGTAGTGTACTTCCCAAAGGAGTCCTTGTTTTCACCGAATATATCGGAACGTCTGAGCCGTCTTCATGATTTTTGCGCTCATACCGGCTGGCAATTGGCCTCCTCCAACGCCCAAGTACAGTTCTTTTACAACGAAGCCGAAGACCCTGTTCCGATTGAGACCGATGCGGTTTTGGAAGTGGAAAATATCCACAGGGCAACGAAGAAGCGGTTCTTGCCGGCTTACGCCATGGAGCTTGTACTTGCGTTATTTAATTTGGTTTTCCAGCTGATACAGTGTACCCGCAACCCGGTTTCCTATTTATCCGCCTGGGGAACCTTGGTGTACCTTCTGTGCTGGGGTGTAATCACCATTCTGTCTCTTACGGAGCTTACGGGCTATTTCCTGTGGCACAAAAGAGCCGTTAAAACCGCAGAAGAAGAGAATCGGTTCAAAGAGCCGAACAATCACCCGGCTCACATGCTGTTCATCATTCCGACCCTTTTCCTCGGCTTCACAGTCTTTATTGCGGATCATATCGGGCAGGGACTCGGTCTTTTCGCTGCACTTGCCACCGCAGGACTCCTTCTTTTGGCCTGTGTTGTAACACTGTTTTGCTTTTTGGGTTTGCTTCGACTGATGAAAAAATGCAAGCTGCCGTCTGCGGTTACCCGGATTGTTTCCCCTTTTGGGGCCGCCATCGTATGCTTTCTCCTGTTTTTCCCTCTCATGGGCTTTGTCATCAACTGTTTCTCGGATGCTGCCCGCCAGCGTGCCAGAGAAGCCGCCGTTGCCTATGAGTACAGAGACCATACCTTTTATGCCTATCAGGATGAGCTGCCGCTGACGGTATCCGACCTGACAGAAACCGGATACACCGAGTACTCCCGTGTATGCACCTCCTCGGAAACAGTGCTTCTGTCCAGCCTGACGGGACAGGAAAATCCCCGTAAAAATGCCCTTTGGGAACCGTCTTTAGAATATCAGATTGTCAGGGTCAAGCTACCATTTTTGTACGATTTGTGCTTTGACACAATGGTTCAAAATCTCGCTCATAACAAAGGTACTCCCGAGCCTATGCCCGATGCCTGGATTCAGGCACGAACCACGGATGCTTCCCACTGGGGTGCGGATGCGGCTTATCAGCTTTTCCTGGGCGGAGAACCGCAAAATCGATATTTGGTTTGCTATGACAATGCAATTGCAGAGATTGACTTTGACTGGACAGTAACCGCGGAACAGATGAAAAAAGTCGGCGAGACAATTCAGAACCTAACAAAATAAACTTAATACGAAATAACTTTAACAGGAAGGAAATCACTCATTATGAAACGTCTATTTCTGGGACTACTTAGTTCCTTTTTGCTGACTTTTGCGGCTTGCGGAACAAATAAAGACGAACCACAGTTTCAAGTCCACGGAAACATCGAAGAATTCGAACGTTTCCTAACAGAAATCCAGCCGTCGGAAGACCCTTGGACCGAAGAAGAGCTTCA
>JAFTPY010000171.1 GCA_017463035.1 Lachnospiraceae bacterium | reverse complement strand
GGAGCATATGCAAAGCTTTTTGATGAGGAAATCGATGAGTTTGAGCGCGGCTGGACTGAGGGCATGTTGGACGGGTTTGACGATGAGATAGACGATTTGGCCGAAGAACTGGAAATTGAGGTTAATCAGGCACTTGCGGAAGCGGTGCGGGATCCGGATGTTCGTACGATGTTTGATACATTGAACGAAATCAGTGAAAAAAAGGATACGGTGAAGATTGTAGCTTATGCCATTGTGTTGGCGGCGGTATTGTTGCTTCTTGTTTGTTATTGGTTCGGAACCGCAGGCTTTGTGGTTCCGTCGGTAGCCCTGATTTTGGGTGGTTTGCTTTGTAAATTGGTAACTCTTTTGGAAGGTCCGGCGCTTATTCTTGTCCGGGAGGAAATCGCAGCCGACCCGGATATGGCAGAGTTCGGTGATATCGTAATGGATATATGCAGAGGAATTCTTGCACCGTTCTTTGCGGAAATGTCCAAGTTCGGTGTTACGATGATCGGTATCGGTATTCTTCTGATTTTGCTTGCGATTTTGCGCGGTGTATTAAAGAAAAACGCGGCGGCAGCGGACGAAGTAATGTAACAGAAAATATTTGCAAAAAAAACGCTTTATGCTATACTAAAATTAAGTTAGTGTAGTATAGAGCGTTTTTTAGAAAGAAGGAAAAGAATGGAAAAGGGAAAAGTATATACCTACCAGGGATTTACGTTTCAGTCGGAGGAGGAGCTTGCCGAAGCGAAAAAGGAGGCGGAGGTTGTGGCTTATATTCGTTCCCAGGCGGATTTAGGAAATGTAAAAACCGTGGTAAAATTGTATAACAGACTGATAGAGAAGGGAACACTGGTAACGGTACTTGGAATTGCTTTTTTGCAGGAACTGCGTTCCAGGGCTTTGGATACCGGAACCGTGGCGGAAAGCAGTCTTAAGCCTTTGCCGGAGCCTGTAAAAAAAGAGAAGGTGCGTTTGAATCCGAAAATGACGAAGGAACGTAAGTTACTGGAATTTTACAAAGAAAAATCCAAGCGTTTAACCTTTACGGTAGTGGTGCTTTGTATTGTAATTGTAATATTGTTCGCAATCCGACTGTTCGGTACGGCATCACCCTTTGCGGATCATGAGCAGAAGGTGTTGGATGAGTATGCAGGCTGGAAGGAAGAGTTAACCGAATGGGATGAACGTTTGCATTTATGGGAGGACCAGCTGACGGAATGGGAGAAGGAACTGCTGCAAAGAGAACAGGAATTGCAGTAGAGCGTTCACAGTTTCATACGGATTCGGACACAGTTTTTCCATAATCCCGTGTTAGGATAAGGGAAAGACTTCAGATTAGGAGGTAGGCTTGATGGAACGTACGAAAATATTGGTGGTAGATGATGAGAGTCGTATGCGCAAGCTTGTACATGATTTTTTGGCAAAAAATAATTATGAAGTGATAGAGGCGGAAAACGGTGAGGAAGCGGTAGATTTGTTTTTTGAGCAGAAAAACATCGAGCTGATTATTCTGGATGTGATGATGCCGAAAATGGACGGATGGCAGGTTTGCAAGGAAATTCGTCAGTATTCTTCCGTGCCGATTATTATGCTGACGGCCAAAAGTGACGAACGGGATGAATTGCTCGGGTTTGAGCTTGGGGTGGATGAATATATTTCAAAGCCCTTCAGTCCGAAGATTTTAGTGGCCAGAGTGGAAGCTATTTTACGCAGAGCAGGTACCGTAGCGGCTGAAACGACGGAAATCGGCGGAATTGTTCTGGATAAGTCGGCACATCAGGTGTTTGTGGACGGCAGGCCCATTGAATTAAGTGTAAAGGAATTTGAATTACTTACGTATTTTATTGACAATAAAGGGATTGCTTTGTCAAGAGAACGTATTTTAAATAACGTATGGAATTACGATTATTTCGGAGATGCCAGAACCATTGATACACATGTGAAGAAGCTTCGCAGTAAAATGGGGGACAAAGGTGATTATATCAAGACCATCTGGGGGATGGGCTACAAATTCGAGGTGTAACGTATGAAGCACGGGAAGCATTCCGTAAGAGTAAAAATGATTGTATTAACCTTTGCCGCGATTTTCGGTACGGTTGCTCTTTGTGTGGCTTTAAATAATTCCCTTTTGGTGAAGTATTACGAAAAAAGTAAGCAAAAGACACTGGGAACGGTGTATGAGGAAATTGATCGACTCATGACAACGTTATCGGCCGGAAGTATGTCGGCGGACGGGACGAACGATGAGAACGAAGCAGACGTATTGTCGGAGGAGCAGCAGTTAGAGCTTGATATTTTGTGTACAAAGTCGAATGTAACCGCTGTAATAGGGGAAAACTTGTCAAGGGTAACCAATCCGCGGGATATGATTAAATATTATTTCGGAAGTCGGGGAGAAAAGGATCAGGATGCCGGGGTAATCATGGATTTAATCGGCGATTACTATTTTCCGGGATTCGGTCAGAAGGTAGAGAGAAAAGAGCTGGAGCTGGCAACGGAGGATTACAGTATTTTTTCGCTTTATGATTCCAGAATGAAGTCGAAATATATTGAATTGGTTGGCTTTTTACGAAACGGAGACATTATCTTGATGCGTTCTAATGTCGAGAGTATGCAGGAAAGCGTTACGGTGGCGAATAAATTTCTGATTTATGCCGGTTTGACCAGTGCGTTTGTGATTTCCGTGATTATGTTATTTGTCGGCAGACGGTTCACGAGGCCGATTTTAAAACTGGCAGAGCTTTCTAAGGAGATGTCGGAACTGAATTTTGACGTAAAATATGAAGCGGAGAGTAAGGATGAATTCGACACCCTGGGAAAAAGTATGAATGTGTTGTCGGAAAAGCTGGAAAGAACCATTTCGGAGCTTAAGAGTGCAAATAACGAGTTGCAGGTGGATATCGAGAGGAAGACCCGGGCAGAAGAGGTGCGAAAGGAATTTCTTTCCAATGTGACTCATGAATTAAAAACACCGATTGCGCTGATTCAAGGGTATGCGGAAGGGTTAAAGGATAACATAAACGAAAGCCCCGAGGAACGTGAGTTTTACTGTGATGTAATTATAGATGAGGCGGCAAAGATGAATACGTTGGTAAAAAAACTGCTGACGTTGAATCAGCTGGAGTACGGAACCGCACCGTTAGAGTTTGCAAGGTTTGATTTGACGGCGGTAATTCGTGCGGTGCTGGATTCCACAGAGATATTGGCTGCACAAAAGGAGGTTTCGGTCTCTTTTTCGGAAACGGAGCCGGTTTATGTGTGGGCGGATGAATATATGGTGGAGGAAGTACTGACCAATTATATCAGTAATGCATTTCATCATGCGGACGGAGAAAAACGAATCGAAGTAAATGTTGTTATGAACGGAGACCGGGTGCGTATTTCTGTATTTAACACGGGAGCACAGATTCCGGAGGAAGATATCGATAATATTTGGATTAAGTTTTATAAGGTTGATAAAGCCCGGACAAGGGAATACGGCGGCAGTGGTATCGGATTGTCTATTGTAAAGGCAATTATGGAGGCACATAACCGGTCCTACGGGGTAAAAAACCATGCTTCCGGCGTAGAATTCTGGTTTGAATTGGACCACTCCGCAGAATCTCAAAATTAATTTAAAAATGCTATTGCTTTTTCGAAAAAACCATGCTATAATGAAAAAGCTGTTTTAAGTTATGAGATAAAGAGGTGAAAGACATGAAAGAAGCAATCCAGCCGAAATACTATCAGGCAAAGGTAACCTGCAACTGTGGTAATGAGTTCGTTACCGGTTCTACCAAAGAGGAAATCCATGTGGAAGTTTGTTCCAAGTGCCATTCCTTCTATACCGGTCAGCAGAAAGCTGTAGCTGCGCGCGGTGCTATTGATAAGTTCAACCGTAGATATGGTTTAAGCCAGAACTAAACAAAACATAAAAGAACGAAAATCAGGTTGAGGTTGTGATAATCTCAACCTGCTTTGCTTATAAGACACACAAGGAGAAGGAGGTATACATGAAGTCATCAGGTATCGGGGGACAGGCCGTATTAGAGGGTGTAATGATGAAAAACAAGAAAAACTACGCGGTTGCTGTCAGAAAGCCGGACGGCGAGATTGCGGTGGAAAAGGGTGAAATTACCAGTGTCACCGAAAAGCATAAAGCACTGGGATTGCCGATTATCCGGGGCGTAGTGAATTTTGTGGAGTCTTTGGTATTGGGTGTAAAGATGCTTACCTCCTCTGCGGAGTATTTTGAAGATGTGGAGGAAGAACCGGGAAAGTTCGAGCTTTGGCTTCGGAAGAAGTTCGGAGAGAAGGCGGATAAGTTTATTATGGGCTGTACAGTGTTCTTTTCTGTTGTTATGGCGGTTGCGATTTTTATGCTGTTACCGCTTGCAGTCGTAAGTTTTATCGATGAAGAGGTGATTTCCTATGAGTGGAAGACTCTTATCGAGGGCTTGCTTCGTGTGGCTATTTTTCTGGGATATGTGGTATTGATTTCCAGGTTAAAGGATATAAAAAGAGTGTATATGTATCACGGTGCGGAACATAAGACCATTAACTGTATTGAGCATGGGATGGCACCGACGGTACAAAATGTAAGAGAATGTTCCAGATTGCATAAGCGTTGCGGAACAAGCTTCTTATTGTTTGTAATGTTAATCAGTGTGATTTTCTTCCTTGTGGTTCGCGTGGAGACGCTTTGGCTTCGTTTTGTGGTACGTATTTTATTTGTACCGGTGATTGCGGGTATCTCTTATGAGTTTATCCGTCTGGCAGGTTCCAGCGAGTCTAAGATTGTAGGTTTCCTCAGTAAGCCGGGCCTTTGGCTTCAGGGCTTGACCACCAGAGAGCCGGACGATGACATGATTCGTGTGGCAGTAGCTTCCGTGGAAGCGGTGTTTGACTGGCAGGCATATATCGATGAGAACTTCGGTAAGAAGGTTCGGAAGAAGAACGGTAAGGTAAAAAAGACCCCGGCAGAGAAGAAATCCGAGGAGAAAAAGACGGAGGAAAAGCCGGTAAAGGAAACCTCTGACAAGGCGGTGAAGCAGGCAGAGATTGCAGCTACATTGGAGGCGGCTGCTCCGGAGAAGCAGAAGAAGACTGAACAGAACGTAATGCCGGTGAAGGCAGCGGAAGTAGAGGAAGTGGCTGCAAAATTTGACTGGAGCTTCCCTTCGGCAAAAAGGGAAGAACCGGACGAAGCCGCAGCAAAGGAAAGCAGGAGCCGTCTTGTAGAGAAGGTATCTGCTGCGGATCGGGCAGAAGCGGCCAGGAAGGCAGCGATGGAAGCAAGACGCGATGCGGAGGATGAAGACGAAGAGGATGAAATCCTTCGTGCGTTGGATAAATTTTTTGTATTTGAAGGTGAAGGAACGGTTATGGAGCGTTCCGGAGACAGTGAGCATTAAAGGCGGGATGTTATGACTTATTCCGAATTGATGGCAGAGGGAGTCAAACAGCTTACGGAGGCCGGTATTGAAGAGGCCCGTACGGATGCAAGAATATTATTGTTTCATGCATGCGGAGTGGATTTTATGACTTTTTTGCGGGACGGAACTCTCCCGGTACCGGAAGAGGAGGAAGCATGCTTCCGGGAGTTGCTTGCAAGGCGCAGGAAGCATGAGCCGGTGCAGTACATTACCGGAGAGCAGGAGTTTTGCGGATTATGCTTTCGTGTGCAGCCGGGGGTGCTGATTCCCAGACCGGAGACGGAGCTTTTGGCAGAAGAAGTCTTTACGGATGCGAAAGGGAAGCGTGTACTGGATATGTGTACCGGTTCCGGATGCATTGCGGTAACTGTGGCAAAGTTAGGAGCGCCTGCGTATGCGGCAGCTTCCGATTATTCGGGGGAGGCTCTTGCGGTAGCAAGAAAAAATGCGGAACTTTTGGATGCGGATGTGACGTTTTTTCAAGGTGACTTGTTTGAGCGTGTAGAAGGTTTGTATGACATTATTGTATCCAATCCACCCTATATCAGGAGTTCGGTGGTGGACGGACTGATGCCGGAGGTAAGGGATTTTGAGCCCCGCATGGCACTTGACGGAACAGAAGACGGATTGCTTTTTTATCGGAGAATCGCGGCGGAGGCAAAGATGTATTTGACTCCGGGAGGCAGGCTGATGTTTGAAATCGGTCACGACCAGGGAGAAACTGTACCTGAGATTCTTTCGGCAGAGGGTTATGTGTCGATTGAAGTGAAGAAAGATTATGCCGGACTGGACCGTATGGTATTTGCGGTTTGGCCGGGTGATAATAAGGAGATTTAGAGATGTTTGATAAGTTAGAGGATTTGTTGCAGCGTTACGAGGAGCTTCAGAATGAATTAAGCGACCCGAACGTGGTAAATGATCAGGCAAGATTCCGCAAGCTCATGAAGGAGCAGAATGATTTGGCGGATATCGTTGCGGAGTATAAGCGTTACAAGCAGACGAAGCAGGATATTGAGGATAGCTTAGCCATGCTTGACGAGGAAAGCGATGAAGAGATGCGTGAGTTGGCAAAGGAAGAGCTTGCCGAGGCAAAGACACGTTTGGAAGAATGTGAGCAGAATCTTAAGATTTTACTGATTCCGAAGGACCCGAACGATGAAAAGAACGTTATTGTGGAAATTCGTGCGGGTGCGGGCGGTGACGAGGCTGCATTGTTTGCGGCGGAGCTTTACCGTATGTATGCAAAATATGCGGAAACTTTCCGTTGGAAGATTGATTTGATGAACGTAAACGAAAACGGTATCGGCGGTTTTAAGGAAGCGGTGTTTATGGTAAACGGCCAGGGTGCCTATTCCAAGCTGAAGTACGAGAGCGGTGTACATCGTGTACAGCGTGTACCGGTAACCGAATCCGGCGGACGTATTCATACCTCCACTGCTACGGTAGCAATTATGCCGGAGGCTGAGGAAGTAGATGTAGAGTTAAATATGAATGACTGTAAGTTTGATGTGTTCCGTGCATCCGGTAACGGCGGACAGTGTGTCAACACCACCGACTCTGCGGTACGTTTGACCCATATTCCGACAGGTATCGTAATTTCTTGTCAGGATGAGAAGTCCCAGCTTAAAAACCGTGATAAGGCGTTAAAGGTGCTTCGTGCAAAGTTATATGAGTTAAAACTTCAGGAGGCCCATGACGCCGAGGCAGAGGCAAGACGCAGCCAGGTAGGTACCGGCGATCGTTCCGAGAAGATCCGTACCTATAACTTCCCGGACGGACGTGTCACCGACCACCGCATTAAGCTCACGACTCACCGTTTGAACGAAATCTTAAACGGTGATTTGACCGAAGTGGTGGATGCGCTGACGGCAGCTGACCAGGCAGCAAAGTTGGCAAAGATGGCAGAAGCATAGCATGAGCGAATAGCGCGAATGTGACTTTGAGTAAAATAGCTTTAAGGCCATAAAGCGCAAAAATAAACGAAAGCGAAAGCAGACGACGCAAATGAATTTGTAGGAGTCTGCTTTCGCTTTTGTTTAAGAGAAGCGAAGCTTCGGGACTGCGGAGCAGTCTTTTTGCGTAACAGAGTACATGAGCCAAACGGACATCGAGGAAGTGCGAAGCATTTGCGAGATGTCCGTTTTAGAAAATAATATATTACCAAAAAAAGAACAAATCGTTAACATTTAAAAAAAAGCTTTCTTTTTGCACTAATTCGTATTATAATTAGCTTCGCAGTTTGCTCTGTCGCAGTAGTGAAATGATTTGTAGCGTAATAGGATACTGAAACTGTGCAGGGCGTAAAAGAAAAAGGAGAAGATAGTATTATGAGAAAATGGAAATTGGGGCTTCTTACGGCAGTATTAGCAGTTGCATTAGCTGCCTGCGGAACCAACGAAGCAAACAACAATACACCGGCACCGACAGAGGCAGTACAGCCGACTGCGACCCCGGAACCGACTGCGACGCCGGAGCCGACGGCAACACCGAAGCCGACTGTAACACCGAAGCCGACGGCAACGCCGATTCCGGAGTTTACGCAGACATTTAAGGATGTTTACGGTGAGTACGGTTTAAAGGCCGGTACTTGTATGTCCGAGTATATGTGTAACGATACCAGAACCCAGGAGTTTATGAAGAAGAACTTCAACAGCATCACTTTTGAAAATGAGTTAAAGCCGGATTACGTATTGGATCAGGCAGCAAGTAAGGCAGCCGGAGATTTGGTAGTCAGCTTAAGACCGAATACCTTAAAGATGTTACAGTGGTGTAAGGACAACGGGATGGCAGTGCGTGGTCATACCATTATCTGGCACAGTCAGACTCCGCAGTGGATTTTCTATGATAACTTTGATACCAGCGGAAATCTGGTAGGCAGAGAAGAGATGCTGAAGCGTATGGAAAGCTATATAAAGCAGACCTTCGAGGTACTGGCGGAGAAGGGCTTCAGCGATATGTTCTATGCATACGATGTAGTAAACGAGGCTTGGCTGGATGACGGTACCATGCGTCCGAGCTTCTGGCGTTCTACCATCGGTGACGATTACATTTGGCAGGCATTCTATTTTGCAGACAAGTATGCACCGGAGCACATCGACTTGTATTACAACGACTTCAATGAGCAGTTTAAGACCGAAGCATTCTATGAGTTCTTCCAGACCTTAAAGGATGAGGACGGAAATTATTTAATCGACGGTATCGGTTTCCAGGCGCATTTGTATACTATGGACGATATGGACCTTTATTTCGCACATATGGATAAGATGGCTGAGCTTGGTCTTAAGCTGAGCTTAACGGAGCTGGATGTTTGTCTCGGTAAGTATCAGGATATCGGCTATGCAACCGATAAGAATAAGAAGATTCAGGGACAGTTCTACTATGATTTGATTACCGGTATTATGGAGCGTGTAAAGGCCGGCTCCGTAGAGATGAATTCCTTGACCTTCTGGGGCTTTGCGGATGAGCTTTCCTGGAGACAGGAGTACAATCCGTTATTGCTTGACAGAAAGTGGAATCCGAAGTACGCATATGCGGGAGCATTGATGTTGAAGGAATATGCAGGCTTTGATGAAGTAACCGAATAAGTTTTTGGGACCGCCGCACATTGTGCGGCGGTTTTGCTATGCGCGGCTTCCCTGGTATTCTGCTTCTTTTGCTTTTTCAGTTGCAAATAAGTGGAATCCCCTGTTGAAAACTCCTCTTTTCTCGTACTTCGGATAGAGTCTTTCTAATTACTTCGCCAAGAGTGAGAAAAAGTGACGCAACCGCCCTGATGCGGCATCCATGCCTTATGGCGGGATTTGTTGCACAAATCGTGCTCCGCAGGATGCACACGATGCGCAGATGAAGACTGCTTCGCAGTCGCGCATCGGTGCCAAAAGCGTACAGGTCCGCTTTTGATTTTAGACCTCCTGCCCGAGGGTTGCTGACAGACTTTCGAAGTAATAAGAAAGTCTACTATCCTGCGTAAAGTTCAAAGAGGAGTTTTCAACAGGGGATTCCATATATTCTACACGAGTTGTAGCAAAAGAAGCAGAAGAACCTCGTCACGCCTGAGCCGCCGTGCGAGAAAGTAATAGTTGCGGATAACAGTAAGAAAATGGTATACTAAAAACAGCGAGACTTATAAGGGAGGGTGTGTATGTCAGCAAGAACAAAGCTATTCAAGCTAAAAAGACCCTATGATAACGGGGAGTCGGATGCGTTGTTTTTTAAGGCGATGCAGGAGAATTGCGCATTTCAGTACGAGAATTGTCCGGAGTACCGGAAGATTTTGGATGTAAAAGGGTTTTCGCCGAAGGATTTAAAGGGATATAAGGATTTGGAACGGTTACCGTTTTTGCCGACGTTGTATTTGAAGCGTCATGCAGTGTTTTCTATGCCGCAAAGAAGAATGCTGATTAAGGCTACCTCCAGCGGAACCAGTGGAGCGAAGTCCCGGATGGGATATAATTTTATGAGTTTGTACCGGGGACTTCGGATGATTTTGACACTGGGAAAGTATCACCGGCTGTTTTCTTTAAAACCGGTGCATTATCTGATTCTTGGGTATGAGCCCAATAAGGCGAATAAGACTGTGATATCCAAAACCTCCTACGGGTTTACGTATTTTGCTCCGGCACTCAGCAGGGATTATGCGTTGCGGTATACGAAGGACGGATATAAGCTTGATTTGGAGCATTTAAAGGAAAGACTCATAAAGTTCAGTCAGTCGAAGCATCCGGTGCGGACTGCGGGATTCCCTGCCTATACCTACTTTTTGTTAAAGCAGATGAAGGAAGAAGGCGTGAAGGTGACATTGCCGAAGGGGTCGGTTCTGACTCTCGGCGGCGGTTGGAAGCAGTTTTATGCGGAAAAGGTGGAGAAAAAAGAATTTTATGCCCTGGCAAAAGAGGTGCTGGGGATTGAAGAAAGCAATATTATCGAGTTTTTCGGTGCGGCGGAGCATTTGGTGTTGTATGTGGATTGTAAATGCCATCATTTCCATGTGCCGGTGTACAGCAGAGTGTTGATTCGTGATGTGGATACGCTTAAGCCGGTGCCGGACGGAGAAGTCGGACTCATTAATCTTTTGACGCCGGAGGTGGACAGTGTTCCGATTTTGAGCATTATGACGGATGATTTGGGACGGTTACATAGAGAAAAGTGTCCTTGCGGGGTAGAGTCGCCGTGGCTGGAGATTATCGGGCGTGTGGGTATCCGGGATATTGTAACCTGCGCCGCGGGAGCGGACAAGCTCTTGAAAGGGGGCGAAGGGAAATGATTTTACTGCACGGAGAAGTGATCGAGTCCAATGTGGAGCAGAAGTATCTTGCCGGATTGTACGAAGAATGTGTAACGACCTTAGCAGGTAAAGATCCCATTACAACGGAATGTGTGATTGCGGCCTGCGATAAATTATATCAGGCGGCGATACAGGGAGCCTATGACGAGATAGCCCTGCCGTTGCTTCAGATGGCAAATCTGACCTATGAACGGTTTCAAGGTTTGGCAAGACTGTTTTCACGGGAGGAGCTGGAATATAAATGTAAAACGGAGTTGGGAGAGTGGTACGGAGACTTACCGGCATTAAAAAACGGAACTCTGCGGAAGCGGTATCCGCTCGGCGTATTGTTTCATATTGCGGCGGGAAATGTGGACGGTCTTCCGGCTTATAGTGTGATAGAAGGCTTACTGGCGGGCAATATAAACATATTAAAGCTTCCTACGGGGGATAACGGCCTTTCGGTACGGCTGCTGTCGGAGCTGATACGGTTTGAACCACGGTTAAAGGACTATATTTATGTGTTTGATGTGCCGTCGGCGGAGACCGAGACACTGCGGGTGTTTGCGGAGCTTGCGGATGCGGTGGTGGTCTGGGGCGGAGACGAAGCTGTAGCGGCGGCGAGACAGCTTGCCGGTGTAAATACGAAGATTATCCCATGGGGACATAAGCTTTCCTTTGCCTATGTAACGGAGCAGGCAGACGAGGAAGCATTGTATGGTTTGGCGAGGCACATTTGCGAAACCAATCAGGTGCTTTGTTCCTCTTGTCAGGGAATCTTTCTGGATACGGAGGAACGGGCGGTACAGGAGCGGTTCGGTGAGCGTTTCTTTGAACTGTTGAAACGGGCGAATGCGGAGCTCGGAAAAGCGGATATCGGTATGCGGGGAAAGAATACCCTTCGCCTGTATACGGATTCGTTGGAGGTATC
>JAFTPY010000022.1 GCA_017463035.1 Lachnospiraceae bacterium | reverse complement strand
ACTTCCGTATATCCGCTGACGGCGCTTCGCGGAGTATATCCGGCCAACTGTATCGTAAAGGATACGAAGACGGTTGTGGAGAGAGTATAAACAAATTAAAATAAAAAGGAGACTATGATCATGAATTTTATCAAAGTAAACAATTATGACGAACTCAGCACCAAGGCAGCAGCCCTTATTTGCGCACAGGTAGTTATGAAGCCGGATTGCGTATTGGGCCTTGCAACCGGTTCTTCCCCGCTTGGCACCTACGAAAAGATTGCAGAGAAGTGTGCAAAGGGAGAGGTGGATTTTTCCAAGGTTTCTTCCATTAACCTTGACGAGTATGTAGGCCTTGACGGCACCAACGACCAGAGCTATCGTTATTTCATGAATACCAATTTATTTGAGAAGATTAACATCGACGTTACCAAGACCAACGTGCCGAACGGCTGCGCAGCAGACCTTGAGGCAGAGTGCACGGCTTACGATGCATTAATCGCACAGTCCGGTGGCATTGATTTACAGCTTCTGGGTATCGGTCTTGACGGTCACATCGGTTTCAACGAGCCGGATACTTACTTTGAGAAGGCTACCCACGTTGTAGACCTGGACCCGTCCACCATCGAGGCAAATGCCCGTTTCTTCGCCTCGGAGGCAGATGTGCCGAGAAAGGCGGTTACCATGGGTATGGGCGGCATTATGAGCGCAAAGAAGGTACTCTTAATCGCCAACGGCAAGAATAAGAAGGACATCGTGGAGAAGGCATTCTTCGGTCCGATTACCCCGTCCTGTCCGGCATCCATTTTGCAGTTACATCCGGATTTGACCGTGATTTACAGTGAGAACTAATTCCTCGAAAAGAAAAAGATAGAGAAAAGCGACCTGAAGTGAATCGGGTCGCTTTTTACATTGTCTGACTAGGGCAAGTTTTTGTAAAGCGGAAGATGGTTTCTCTTTCTTTTGGGTGATGTGTGTTGTATAATAAAAGGGAAGTGAACAAAGGAGGCGGATTGCTTATGAAGAACAAAGGAATTTGGAATGCATTGCTATATTTCGGTGTGGCGGTACTGGCGGTGGTGTGTTTGTTTTTGTTGCGCGGTACAAGTATGGATACCTATTCCGCGAAAGAATATAATTCTGTTGTGACGCATGAATCTTTCGAAGCAACCTGTCTGATGTTTGCAGCGGCGATGCTGGGTTGCGTATTGTTTTGTAAGGCAATCCGGGCAGATGTGTTGGGTGTGGGACAGGCATTGATAACATATGCGGGAATTACGATTCCGCTGATTTCTCTGTTTCTTCCGGACGATGTGTTGCATTTAAGACGGATGGGTTTAGGTGCGATGCATTCATACTATGCATACAGGGCATTTCGTGGAGCGGTTTTGGGCGTGGACACTGTTTGTATGTTCGGTGTATTTGTTCTTGTGGTAATGATTTTCGGAAGTACGAAAGATGATTATAAGGAGAAGGTAAAAAAAGCGATTTCCGGGGTGGGAATTGTGACACTTGTTTTGGGACTGGCCTCCATGGGCTTTAAGACAAGTTGGTATAACAGCTGGTTGCTTGTAGTTGCGGTCCTTTCGGTCCTGTTCGGATGCGTGGTTTTGTTTTTATGTTGGACCGGGAAGATGTTGCAGTTCAGCTTGGCGGGCAGCATTAAGAAGTGGATGTGCTTTGATTATGTTTTTGAGGAAGATGATGAATTAGATGATGACGAAGACGAATAAAACGGACTCCGCAAAGGCTCCGAAAGGACTTTTTGTGGGACTTTGTACGAAAGATATTTTATACTATACCGATGAACTGCCGGCGCATAATCACAAATCCAAAACCGAAGACTTTGCCACCTACATCGGCGGACCTGCAGCCAATGCCGCCATTACCCATGCGGCTCTGGGGGGAGATGCGACCCTTGCCACCTGTCTCGGGGACAGCACGGAGAGCCGGGCGATGATAGAAGAACTGAACGGGTACGGTGTGAAAGTGCTGAATTACTCTGAATATGAGACAGTACCGAATACGGCGTGTATTGTGGTATCAAGTGACGGAAAACGAACCATTTTAAGCGGTCAGCATAGTTTCCGAGTGAATCGGGAGTATGATTTGAGCGACTATGATTTTGTGCTGTTTGACTGTAATCAGCAGGAGATTTCGTTGGATATTTTGAGCGCGTTCGGAACGTCGGATGGAAAGACGGTGGTTTTGGATGCGGGAAGTTATAAACCGAACATCGAAAAGTTCTTGGAAAGGGCTGACATTGTCATCGCTTCCGAGGATTTTAAGGATGCGGCAGGGCATACGATATTTGATATGAACTGTAATGCAGCCCATAAGGCGATTACAAGAGGCGAGAAGCCGATTTTGTACGGGAAAACAGAAGTTGTTCAGGGAGATTGCCCGATATCGCAGGAGAAAAAAGAGCTGCCGGTAGAGTCTGTTGTAGCAGTGGATACCTTAGGTGCGGGCGATATTTTCCACGGTGCATTTTGCTACGGTTATTTCGAGAAAGGGTATTCCTGTGAAGAAGCACTTGTGTTTGCCGGGAGAGTGGCAAGTGAAAGTGTGAAATACCGGGGGCCGCGGGAGTGGATGAAGTATTTGCGGTGAACTGATGAGGTGTGAGAATTCCGAAATTGGGAAGATGCGTCGAAACATGTTGCCGGATTTGAAAAAGAAAGTGCCTTGGAAAAAATCGCACTTTCTTTTTTGTGTGTGTGATATTTTCCGTTTCTCATGCGTTCAATAAGTGAAAAGCTTTTCAAAAGAAGAAAAAGAGGTGGATGGTTTGGACACAAAAGAATATGAGCGGCTGGTGAACCTGTATCTGAGCAGCATTTACCGCGTGGCGTTAAACGGTTGTGCTTGCGGCACGGATGCGGAGGATGTGGTACAGAACACGTTTATCAAGCTGTGGGAGCGGAAGGATGCCTTTCCGGACGATGACTATGCCAGAAAGTGGTTAATCCGGGTAGCGGTAAACGAGTGTAAAAGCCTGTGGCGGACAGCATGGCATCGGAAAACGACTTATCTGGAAGAAATCGAGCGGGAGCCGGTGTTTTCGGCACCGGAGAAAAGCGACCTATACTATGCGGTACGGGAGCTTCCTGTGAAGTACCGGCAGATTGTACATTTGTATTATTTTGAGGACTACAGCGTAAAGGAAATCGCGGGACTGATGAAGCTTTCGGAAACGGCGGTTCAAACCAGACTATTAAGGGCAAGACAGCAGCTGAAGGAAAAGCTAAAGGAGGCATGGAAATGAGCGGAGAAGAAAAAAACAACAAAAGCTTTTATAAAGAGACCTTTGAAGAAATTCCGGTGCCGGAAGGTCTGGCGGAGAAGGTGGGAAGGATAGCCGAGGGAGACGCGAAGCGAAGAAGGAGTGGTGCGGGAAGTGT
>JAFTPY010000170.1 GCA_017463035.1 Lachnospiraceae bacterium | reverse complement strand
TTAAAGCAAATCGGGTTTCAAAGGGAGTTGCGGGATACGGTGGAAGTGTGGGATATGCAATTAATCGAGCACGGATCCGTTGTGATTGATACAAGAAAACGATTTGTGGAGGAGTTAAACGAATTGCTTCCGCTGATTCATGCGAAGCTTTCCGGAGGTAGAGAAGAGTTGTATGTCCGGTATGAGCCGAATGTGGGAAAGGAAGACTTCGGACAAAAGCTGGCTGTGAATTTGGACAGGGATTTGGCTCTAAAGGCTACCGGGAACGGTCCTCACAGAGACGATATCAGTTTCTATGTAGGCGATAAGAATCTAAAGTTGTTCGGTTCCCAGGGACAGAAGCGTACCGCTGCGTTGTCGTTGAAGTTAGCGGAAATTGAGCTGGTTCGTAAAAAGATTAAGGAAAGTCCGGTACTTTTACTGGATGATGTGTTATCGGAGCTTGACCGGAACCGGCAAACTTATTTATTAGAGAGTATTACTGATTTACAAACAATTATAACGTGTACGGGATTGGAAGAGTTTGTAGACAATGAAAAACAACATCATAAGATTTTTCATGTTACGGAGGGTATGTTAAGTGAGGCTTAACAGAAAGTATTTAGCGGTGGTATGGATTGATTGCGGGAAATAATGTTATAGGAAGATAACAGAAAGAAACGAGGAGGCTTGCATGAGTAAAGAATATGGAGCAGACCAGATACAGATTTTAGAAGGACTGGAAGCAGTTCGTAAAAGACCGGGTATGTACATCGGCAGTACTTCCGTGCGCGGTCTTCATCATCTTGTATACGAAATCGTAGACAATGCGGTGGATGAAGCGCTGGCAGGATTCTGTACGGTAATCGATGTATCGATTAATCAGGACAATTCCATTACCGTTATTGATAACGGACGCGGTGTTCCGGTAGAACTGAATGAAAAAAAAGGAATTTCTACCGTAGAGGTGGTTTATACCATTTTGCATGCCGGCGGAAAGTTCGGCGGCGGAGCGTATAAGGTATCCGGCGGCCTTCACGGTGTAGGTGCTTCCGTTGTAAATGCGCTTTCTAAAAAGATGGAAGTAAAGGTAGAGCAGAACGGTCATATTCATCGTCAGTGTTATGAAAAGGGTAAGCCTATCACCCCTCTTGAGGTAATCGGTGATTCCGACAGAACCGGTACCACGGTTACTTTCCTTCCGGACGACACAATTTTTGAAGAAACCGTATTTGATTTTGATACCTTAAAGAACCGTTTACGTGAGATGGCTTTTCTGACAAAGGGTATTAAGATTATTCTCAGGGATAAGAGAGAAGAGGAAGAAAAGGTTCGCGAGTTTCATTACGAAGGCGGTATTCGCGAATATGTAGATTATTTAAATAAAGGTAAGGAAGTGTTGTATCCGTCGGTTATTTACTGTGAAGGTACAATTAACGATGTTTATGTAGAAGTAGCAATGCAGCATAACGACGGTTATAACGAAGGCTGCTACAGCTTTGTAAATAACATTACCACGCCGGAGGGCGGTACCCATCTGGCAGGTTTTAAGAATGCACTTACCAAGACCTTTAACGATTATGCGAGAGCACAGAAGTTTTTAAAGGAAAACGAGCAGAATTTGACCGGTGAGGATATCCGAGAGGGTCTTACCGCAATTATCAGTGTAAAGCTGGGAGAGCCGCAGTTTGAAGGTCAGACAAAGCAGAAGCTGGGTAACAGTGAGGCAAGAGGTGCGGTGGATTCCGTAGTCAGCGAACAGCTTACTTACTTCTTGGAGCAGAATCCGAATGTGGCAAAGCTGATTTGTGAGAAAGCAGTATTGGCACAGCGTGCGAGAGATGCGGCACGTAAGGCAAGAGATTTAACCAGAAGAAAGAATGCACTTGACGGTATGAGTCTTCCGGGTAAGCTGGCGGATTGTTCCGACAGAGACCCGAAAAACTGTGAGATTTATCTGGTAGAGGGTGATTCCGCAGGCGGTTCCGCAAAGACGGCCCGTTCCCGTGCCACCCAGGCAATCCTGCCGCTTCGCGGTAAGATTTTAAATGTAGAGAAGGCGCGTCTTGACCGTATTTTAAGCAGTCAGGAAATCAGAGCTATGATTACCGCTTTCGGTACCGGTATTTCCGAGGATTTCGATATCAGTAAGCTTCGTTACCACAAGATTATTATTATGACCGATGCGGACGTAGACGGTGCTCATATCGATACGTTATTATTGACGTTCTTATATCGTTTTATGCCGGAGCTGATTAAGCAGGGTTATGTATATCTTGCGACACCGCCGTTGTATAAGATCGAAAAGAATAAAAAGGTGTGGTATGCATACACCGACGAAGAATTAAACAATATTTTAACAGAAATCGGTCGTGACCAGAATAACAAGATTCAGCGTTATAAGGGTCTCGGTGAGATGGATCCGGAGCAGCTTTGGGAAACGACCATGGATCCGGAAAAGCGTATTTTAAAGAAGGTTTGTATGAACGATGACGCAATGTCGGAGCTTGACCTGACCTTTAGTATATTAATGGGTGACGATGTAGAGCCTCGTCGTGATTTTATTGAGAAGAACGCGAAGTTTGTAAAGGATTTGGATAAGTACTGTTAAGATGCGGCAATGTGATTGCCGGATTCCCAGGAGGTTAAGATGGACGAACATATCTTTGATAAGATACAAGATGTTGATCTTCAAAAAACAATGGAGACATCCTATGTAAACTATGCGATGTCTGTAATCGCGTCCCGTGCCCTGCCGGATGCGAGAGACGGTTTAAAACCGGTACAAAGACGTATTTTATACGCAATGATTGAGTTAAATAACGGTCCGGACAAGCCGCACAGAAAATGTGCCCGTATTGTCGGTGATACCATGGGTAAATACCATCCGCACGGTGACAGTTCCATTTACGGTGCGTTGGTAAATCTTGCCCAGGAATGGTCTACCCGTTATCCGTTGGTGGACGGTCACGGTAACTTCGGTTCCGTGGACGGCGACGGTGCAGCGGCAATGCGATATACCGAGGCAAGACTCAGCAAAATTTCCATGGAGATGCTTTCCGATATCAATAAGGATACCGTAGATTTCGATCCGAACTTCGATGAAACGGAGAAGGAGCCTGCAATTTTACCGGCTCGTTTTCCGAATCTTCTGGTAAACGGTACCACCGGTATTGCGGTAGGTATGGCGACGAATATTCCGCCGCACAATTTAAGAGAAACCATCGGTGCGGTAGTTCGTATTATCGATAATAAGATTGAAGAAAAAGAGACTACCATTGAAGAATTACTGGAAATCGTAAAGGGCCCGGATGTCCCGACCGGAGCTATGATTCTCGGTACCAGAGGAATCAACGAAGCATATCGTACCGGTCGCGGTAAGATTAAAGTACGTGCGGTAACGGATATTGAGACGCTTCCGAACGGAAAGAACAGCATTATCGTTACGGAGCTTCCGTATATGGTAAACAAGGCTCGTTTAATCGAAAAGATTGCGGAGCTTGTCCGTGATAAGAAAATCGACGGTATTACCATGGTTCGTGACGAATCCGACCGTGAAGGTATGCGTATTTGTATCGAGCTTCGCCGTGATGTAAATGCAAATGTAATTTTAAATCAGTTATATAAGCACACCCAGCTCCAGGATACCTTTGGTGTAATTATGCTTGCGTTGGTAGACGGTGAGCCGAAGGTGCTTTCTCTTCCGGAGGCGTTGAACGTATACTTAAAGCATCAGGAAGAGGTAGTGACCCGTCGTACCCGTTATGATTTAAATAAGGCAGAAGAGCGTGCCCACATTTTAAGAGGCTTGCTCATTGCTCTTGATCACATTGATGAGGTAATTAAGATTATCCGTGCATCTAAAAACGGCCAGGAAGCAAAGGAGAAGTTAATCGAGCGTTTCGGTTTGGATGATGTGCA